>CAZXYA010000341.1:0-10209 GCA_964644655.1 uncultured Saprospiraceae bacterium
CAAGAATGTATGATTTTTTGCTAATTTAGCATTTTTACGAATCATATAAAACCATTCTAACTATGAATAAATCACCCTTAGCATTCCTAAGTTTTTTATTACTCTTAGCACTCGCTTTTCCAACCACAACAACTGCCCAAAGAAAGAAAAACAAAAAAAAGAAGACAACAACTGAGCAAAAAGCGGAAAAAAAAGCCCCCCTAGACAAAGTCAGTCTTTCAGGCTTAAAATTCAGAAATGTAGGGCCTGCCATTACCTCAGGTAGAGTTTCGGATATTGCTGTCAATCCAAGCAATCCTTCTGAGTATTATGTAGCGACTGCTTCTGGAGGCGTTTGGAAAACCAATAATTGGGGCAATACCTACAAACCTATTTTTGATAGACAAGGCTCCTATTCGATTGGCTGTGTGACGATGGACCCTAGCAACCCAAATGTTATATGGGTAGGGACGGGCGAGAATAACAACCAACGGTCTGTTGCTTATGGCGATGGGGTCTATAAATCTATGGATGGTGGCGCAAGTTGGAAAAATGTGGGTTTGAAGACTTCTGAGCATATTGGCAAAATCATTGTGCATCCTGATAATTCGGATATTGTTTGGGTAGCAGCAATTGGCCCTTTATGGAGTGACGGGGGCGAACGAGGGGTTTATAAAACAATGGACGGTGGAGCAACTTGGGAAGCTGTTTTGGAAATTGATAAATATACAGGGGTGACAGATTTAATCATCGACCCTCGAAATCCTGATGTATTATATGCCGCAGCTATGCAGCGGTCTCGAAAAATTTTTACTTATTTAGGCGGTGGCCCAGGTTCGGGGATGCACAAAACGACAGATGGCGGCAAAACTTGGACAAAGATTAATAAAGGTTTGCCAACGGTGGATATTGGACGGATTGGCTTAACCATTTCTCCTGCTGATCCAGAAATTATTTATGCGATTGTAGAAGCAGCGCAAGGAAAAGGTGGATTTTATAAATCCACCAATCGAGGGGCAAGTTGGGCAAGACAAAGTAGTTATAGTTCTAGCGGAAATTATTACCAAGAAATTATTGCCGACCCTATCGAACCGAATACGGTTTATTCCATGAATACTTGGATGCAAGTGAGTAAGGACGGTGGGAAGACTTTTACGAATTGTGGCGAAGATTATAAGCATGTCGATAATCATAGTATGTGGATTAATCCAAATAACAACCAACATTGGTTAGTCGGTTGTGATGGAGGGATTTATGAAACTTGGGATGCGGCGAAACATTGGGATTTTAAAGAGAACCTGCCCGTTACCCAATTTTATAAAGTAGCGGTAGATAACGATTTACCTTTTTATAATATTTATGGAGGCACACAGGATAATTTTAGTTTGGGCGGTCCTTCTAGAGTGAATACTTCGCATGGTATTACCAATCGAGATTGGTTTATTACGCATGGTGGCGACGGTTTTGAATCACAAGTAGACCCCGAAAATCCTGATATTGTGTATGCCCAATCGCAACATGGGGTATTAGTTAGGTATGATAGAAAGAGTGGAGAAGAAGTAGGGATTCAACCAAAAGAACGAAAAGGAGAAGATGGATATATTTGGAATTGGGACTCGCCTTTGGCTGTTAGTTCGCATGCTTCAGGCCGTTTGTATTTTGCGGCGAATAAGTTATTTAAGAGCGATGATAGAGGCAATAGTTGGGATGTGATTAGTGATGATTTAACTCGAAAAGTGAATCGAAATAAATTAAAAGTACAAGATAGAGTTTGGGGCATTGATGCGGTGGCTAAGAATCGTTCGACTTCTCAATATGGAGCAATTGTCGCCTTTTCAGAATCTACTATTAATGAAAATTTATTGGTGGTTGGGACAGATGATGGCTTGATACAAATTACCGAAGATGGTGGTCAAAACTGGCGCAAAGTGGATAATATTGCAGGCGTACCCAATCGTACTTATGTCAATTCGGTTTATGCTTCACAGCATGACGAAAATGTCATTTATGCCGTTTTTAATAATCATAAAGCAGGGGACTTTAAACCTTATGTGTATCGAACGAATAATAAAGGGGTGACTTGGACAAATATCAGTAATAACCTACCCGCAAGAGGAAGTGTGTACAGCTTAGAAGAAGACCATGTAGATAGTGGATTGATTTTTTGTGGAACAGAATTTGGCGTCTTCTTTTCGCCTAATGCAGGTGGTCGTTGGAAGCAATTAAAGGCAGGAGTACCAACTATAGCGATTAGAGATTTAGCGATTCAGAAAAGAGAAAATGATTTGGTCTTAGGTTCTTTTGGTAGAGGCTTTTTTGTTTTGGATGATTATAGTCCTTTACGTTCGGTAGAAGCAACGCCTTTGGATAGTGCGGCGCAAATCTTTGCGGTTCGAGATGCTTTGATGTTTGAAAAAGCGAATCCATTAGGTTTACCGGGCAAATCTTTTCAAGGAGATAATTTTTATTCGGCAGATAATTTAGGATCGGTAGCGATGATTACCTATTATTTTCCTAATAGTGTTAAATCATTAAAGGACAAACGTCGAGCAGCGGAGAAAAAGGCAGCCAAAGATGGAGGGGATAACGCTTACCCTAGTTTTGAAGAACTGACGGCAGAAACACAAGAGCTTAAATCAGAATTAATTTTTACCATAAAAAATAGTGCAGGAGCAGTTATTCGAAAATTTACCAAAGCACCAAGGAAAGGCGTTCAGCGTTTTGAATGGGATTTGCGTTATGCACCCAAAGATGCAATTAGCCTTAGAAAACCTAGATTTTATAATCCTTTTGCTGGTGTTCGAGAAGGTACTTTAGTAGAACCCGGTAGATATACTGTTTCGATGGCTACTTATTTTAATGGAGAAATGACCGAAGTCGGTCAACCTGTTTCTTTTAATGTAAAAGGATTGAATAATACGGTATTACCTGCGGAGAATCGAGCAGCTAAAGTAGCTTTCCAAAGGGAAGTCGCCGAATTAAGTCGATCTATGGCTGGTGCAAGAAATACCATTAGCGAAATGGATAATAAAATGCGCCATATCCGACAAGCCATTAAGTTAGCCGAACAACCAATGGCTACGTTAACAACTGCCGCTAATGCGGTCGAACAAAAATTAAACACCATTAAGCGTCAACTCTATGGTGACCGAAACAAAGGGACTTTAGATATAGCGGCCCCACCAACGCCTGGGCGTCGATTAGGTAGTATTCGATACGAGCAGGGCAATAGTACGGCTGCACCGACTGCTACGCATCAAGCGAGTTTTGCCATTGCTAAAGAAGAATTTGCGCCTATTTTAGCAGCGATTCGGGAAGTAGCCGATGTAGATATGGTGAAATTGGAGGAGCAATTGGAGGTCGCTAAAGCGCCTTATACACCGGGACGGAAGATAAAGACATTGAAGCATTAAATCTAGGGTTGTATAAGCAGTCTCAATTTACAAAAAATGATCTTTATGATTTTTTAAATCCTTTGTGATAATTGTTAGATTGTTGTTTTTCAACGTGATACAAAACAATAAATATTGACCGCAAAAAGATAGCTATTTCAAAAAACGGCATGAGGTGCATGGCACCGACTACCTTTGTATCTAGTTTTTAGCTACTTTTTTTAAGATACAGCGTACCGACCACCTTTGTAAAAGAGCGTAAAAGGTGGTCGGTGCGATGCACCTCAGGGGGGCTTTTACACACAAATGATACAAATGTAGTCGGTGCGCTGCACCTTGCTATCTTTTTGCGGTCAATAATAATAAAGAATCAGACAAATAATTGATATTAAAAATATTTATTGTTTGATTTTTTGTAACTGTTCAGCATGTCTAACAATATAGTTTACTTTACCATTTAAGACATAAAAGTTCATTTAAGGTGTGTAATAAAACCAACTATATGAACTTAAATAACTATTCCGATTAAAATACGGAACAAGTTATGGTAGAAAAATGCCTAGTGTTAATTTTGGTGGTGAATAGTTACGATTTTTTTAAATAAAATTATCCGTGTTATTATTCATCTGTGTTATAAAATAAATAACACGGATGAATTTTTAACACGGATAATTATCACTTTTTAATACGCAACGCCTTATAATATCTTTAAAATTTTACAATTTTCTCCTGCCGCAAACCATACTCTGTTTGAATCAAAACCCAATAAACCCCTGGTGTTAAATCCTGTACATTCAATTCTTGTTGAACAGGCGAATTCCCTCGATTAAATGTTTGTTCTAATAAAACCTGCCCTGTTAAGTTAATCAAACGGATTTGATCTAATTTGACGGTTGGCGCATTGATAAATAAACTTTGTCGAACGGGGTTTGGATAAATTTCAATGCTTTGTAAAAAGGTTTCTTCAATACTTACGGACATACACCCCCCTTCTCCTGCAATCCCCATTGTTAAGTTTAACGTCACTATACTATCACAACCAGAAGCAGCTGTTAAATTTTGGGTATAAACGCCCGCTTCGCTTAATAGTTGGTCACCAAATGAAAAACTATCTTGTGGACAAAGCACCGCATCCATACTTGTTTCTATGGCAGCTAGAATTTCTAAATTTAAAATAGCCAAACTATCACAACCATCAACCGAACTAAAATTTTGGGTATAAGTGCCTGCTTCGGACAGGATTTGTGACCCAAATTGGAGACTATCTGCTTCACAAATACTTAAGTCGGTGGTGGTTGAAATATCGTCTAAAACAAGCAAATTTAAAATAACCATACTATCACAACCTGCTGCTGTTTGTAGTATTGCTACATAAGAATTGGTTTCGGTTAAAATGAAGGTATGGAAATCGACAGTATCGCCTGCACAAATAGTTTGCTCGGAACTACTTTCTAAGATAGGCGCAACCGTTAAAGTTAATTCGATAATACTATCACAACCAAGGGTAGTAGCTAAAGTATCCAAATAAGTCCCTGCTTCGGTTAAGGCTTGTTCATTAAAAGGGCGACTGCTGCCAAAACAAATTTCTTCACTCAAAGCAGTAAAGCGAGTGGGGGCAACGGTTAAATTTAAAGTGATAATACTATCACAACCATTTACGGCTATAAAATTTTCTTGAAAAGTACCGCTTGTTGTAATATTTTGACCATTAAATAGGAGGCTTTCGCCCATACAAATAATTTCATTCCGCTCAGTTTCGTAACGATCAGAGACGCTTAAATTTAAGACAATAAAACTATCACAACCATTGAGATTAGCTAAAGTATCTCGATAAATACCTGCCTCGGTTAAACTTTGTCCAGCAAAATCAAAAGTGGAGTTTTCACAAATCGTTTGATTAATAACCGTTTGTGCCGTATCGTTTACCGTTAAATTTAAAGTAATTACACTATCGCAGCCATTAGTTGCTTGTAAGACTTGCTCATAAACACCTGCTGCTACTCTTGCTTCATTATCAAATAAAAAGGCTTCGCCTTGGCAAATAGATTCCGTTAAAATGGTTTGGAATTTTTCATTAACGGTTAAATTTAAGACTATAAATTGGTCACAACCATTAGCCGCTACTAAAGTATCTCGATAAACACCAGTTGTTCCTAGATTTTGATTATTAAAGGCAAAAAGATCACCATCGCAAATAGTCCGATCAATCACCATTTGTGCTGTATCATTAACGGTTAAATTTAAGACTACAAATTGGTCACAGCCATTGGCAGCGACTAAAGTATCCCGATAGACTCCTGCTGCGGTTAAGGCTTGTCCATTAAATTCAAAACTATCCCCTTGGCAAATAGTGCGGTCTAAAACCGTCTGTAAGGTATCTATGAGTGCCAATTGTAAGACCACAAAACTATCACAACCATTACTAGTCGCTAAAATCTCAATATAAGTTCCCTCCTCGCTTAAAGTATCGGCTGCAAATAAATAGGTATCCCCTTGGCAAATGGTATCGTTTAACGTAACCGTCACATTTGGGAAGACAGTCAGATTTAAAATGACAATACTATCTCCGCCGACAGAATTCATCAAGGTGTCCCGATAAATTCCACTTTCTGTTAAGCTAGTGTCATTAAAAACCACCACATCCCCTTCGCAAATGGTAGAATCTACGGTAGTGCTCTCTAAAAATCGGACAGGATTTAAGTTGATTTCTGTACCGACTATGGGGGTTATATCTCGTTGATTGTCTATTAGGATAATGCTGTCTATCGTGATTCGGAAATTTGGAACATCTCCAATAACAACAAAAGAAGGATTTAAAGTAAGTTCTCCAATTAAGCCATTGCCACTAGAGGGTAATTGATTGGTTTTGGTATAAGCAACAAAATACTCATCTGGATTGGTCGCTATCTCATTCGTTATGTCTTCACTACTTATCAATACCGCATTATCCCTCGGTATCCAACCATTTCCAGCTAATTCAAATTTGGTAGCGCTTGCATCAAAAGCCTCGCCATTTACTTTAATAGAAAAAGAAATCCCTAATAAACTTTCTACCGCTAGGCTATCATTTCCTAAATTGATAGGAATAGTAATGCTTGGTGTATTAGGGAAAATATCTAAGTTAGCATCTTCTGGCACACTAAAAGCAGGATCAGTCCCCAGAATAGCCAAAGGGATTTCATCTGGCATAAAGACTACATCATTATGGGTTCGCCCAAAGTTTGCCTTAATAACTTCCACATCATTTGAGTCGATAATCCCGTCTCCATTACAATCCGCTAAAGAGAGATCTATACCTGCCACCGCAGAAGTTGCCCAAGGAGCAGCAATGGCTTGTTGTTCCCATTCACCACTAATGACTTTTCTTTCAGGTCCTATACTCCCAAAGCCCAAACCAAGAATTAATAAATCGGCTTCATTGACCACCCCATTATTATTCACATCACCGGGCCAAACGATTTCCTGTGCTGGCAAAGACAAGCTTGTCAATGCCAATAAAAATAGAAAGAAGGGTTTAAATTTATTCATTGTTTGCATAGTTTTTAATTCCTGGGAAAAACAAATTTTGTGTACTTTTGATTACTAACATTCGGCTACTAATTTGTAATAGACGAGCATTTCTTGTAAAAGTATCTTAAATAATAGTTCTTATCAATTACATTTTTTGTATTTTTCCAGAATAAAAGAAGGGTTTTTAGGATATGTTACAAAGGTTAATTAGACTTAATATGTTCGTAACCAGTTTTTTATAAAAAATAATGGTTAAATAATTTTTCAAAAAAAATATGCAGAATAGTAAGCTATTAGACTTATTAAAAACCTTTGAAAAAGAAGATTGGCGCTGGTTTCGCAAATTTTTATTATCTCCTTACTTTAATAGCCGGGAAGAATTGGTCGTTTTTTGTGATTATTTAAGGAGCCAAGCACCTGAATTTAAAGAGAAAGCGATTAGAAAAGAAAAGGTTTTTAAGAAGCTATACTCAGGTCAGGCTTATGATGAAAAACAGATTAGTTATGCTATGAATTTTTTGTTGGGTCAAGCAGAAAGATTTTTAGCACAGAGAGAAATTGAATATCAACCTCCTTTAATAAATATCTCTCTACAGAAATCTTTGGTAAAAAGACAATTAGAAAAACATTATAATTATCAATATGATAAATCTACTCAATTCTTTGAAGAAAGAAAAAAAGAAAATATTGATTATTATCTGTTTAAATACCAGAAATCGGAAATAGCAAATGTACATTATAATAATAAAAATCTTAGAAGCTATGATCCTAATTTACAAGCTACATCTGATGAATTAGACCAATTTTATTTAATTCATAAGTTAAAGCATTGCTGTGAAATGGTTAGTCGTTCTAAATTAATGAATGCACCTTATGAACCAATGTTAGAATCAGAAATTATTCATTTCTTAGAATATACTTCAACTAAGAATGCTCCTCTTATTTCAGTTTATCTAGAGACTTATTTTATTTTGAAAAAAGAGAACGCAGAAGCTAATTTTGAGAATTTAAAAAAATTAATTGTTAAATATAATGATTTAATTCCACCAATTGAAAAAGCAATTATCTATCAATATGGTATTAATTACTGCATTTTTCAAATTGGAAAAAATAATAATTTAAGATATTATGCAGAGCAAAGTTTGAAGTTATACTTAGATGGAATAGAACAGAGAATTTTATTTAATCAGGGCTATTTATCACCTTGGCATTTCAAAAATGTAATAAAATTAGGTTTAAATTTGAAGAAGTATGATTTTATTGAAGAATTTATTCAAAATCATCATAAGGATTTGGAAGAAGAATATCAAGAAGATGCTCTCCATTTTAATCTTGCTGACCTCAATTATCGAAAACAAAATTACGGAGAAGCACAAACACATCTCTTACAAGTTCAATATTCAGATATCGCTTATAGTTTAGGCTCGAAAGAAATGCTTTTAAGAATCTATTATGAAACTAGTGAAGGCGAAGCCCTATTTGCCTTAATAGCTTCTTTTTCTATCTATCTAAGAAGAAATAAAAAAATTACAAAAGAAACCAGAGAAGCCTACCTCAATTTCACCAACATCCTAGGTAGAATAGTCCGAGCCACCAAAGACAAGCACCCGTCAATTATAGAAAAAATCAAGGAGACTAAGCGCTTGTTTAATCGAAATTGGTTATTAGAGATTTGTCAGGGGAAGTAAGTCAAGATTGATAGGATAACGGCTATTTCTACCAGCTCCAAAAGGGAGAAATGCGCCCAAAGCCACTAAGTCCTGTAAATCTCTAGTAGCCGTTGCTTTGGAGGTTTTGGCTATCCACCTACACTCAAAACGCAAATAAGGCGACTGTGGTAAACAGCCGCTTTGTAGCATAAATCTCCTATACTTATGTTGCTAATGCATCGCCAATCGCAGCACCGAGCAAACTGAAGACTTGGTAAATAAATCTCGTCCAGTATCGATTTCCTTAATATCTCTCCCCGTTCATTCCAAATAATTCCGAATATTTATTATTTTGCGGGATTAAGTTCATCTTAGGGAAAAGGAAAAAAGTAACCTACGCAAAAAGATAATACACGTTATAAGGAAAATCCGTTAAAATCCGGCTAATCCGTTAAATCCGTTTGCAATCCTCCTAGTTCGTCTAGGTAGGTTATTTTTGCGAAATCCCTTAATATTTTAGATTCTTTGACAAATCCCGTGGAATTTCATTGGATGGTCGACCTTCAGTCGACCTGAAACACTCATAAATACTAGAAAATCACAGGTTGACTGAAGGTCAACCATCCAGTATATCGCAGAATTTGTCAAAGAGCCATATTTTATAAACCATCAGATAGTTAAATAAATGGAAATTACACCAAAAACAGGTTTTCAGGGATTAATTGAAAATTGGCGAAGTGATTTAATGGCAGCGGTGAGTGTCTCTCTCATTGCTTTACCGCTTTCATTAGGTATTGCGTTGGCAGCAGGTGCCCCTGCGATGTCAGGTATCCTTTCAGCAATTGTTGGTGGTGTTGTAACAACCCTTTATCGGGGTGGTCACATATCCGTCAACGGACCTGCCAAAGGTGTCATTGCGGTCATACTTTTGGGAATCGCATTAATGGATGATGGTAAAGGGCAAGCCTTTAATTATGTATTGGCAGCAGTAGTTGTTTCAGGCGCCATTCAAGTAGTATTGGGCTTATTGAAATTAGGTCGATTGGCGGACATCTTCCATTCTTCCGTGATTCACGGTCTTTTGGCAGCCATTGGAATTATCATTTTTGCCAAACAAATCCATGTTGCCATGGGGACTTATTCCGATAGTCCGAGCATCATCCAAAACCTTGTTGATGCAGTTAAGTACTTACCTCAAGCCAATCCTTTTGTGGTGATGATTTCTTTGGCAGGCTTACTTTTATTATTGTTCCATTCCAAAATCAGTTATCGGTTTTTCCATATTTTGCCTGCGCCAATGTGGGTCATAGCTTTGTCCATTCCATTTGTATATGCGTTCAATTTCTTTGAGCAACATACGCTTTCCTTCTTTGGAAAGGCTTATGAAGTAGGCCCTAAGCTATTGTTGGACATTCCCGATAATATTATGGATTCAATAATGCATCCTAATTTTGGTAAAATTCATACCATTGAATTCTGGACAACCGTAATATCCATTTTAATCATTACAAGTATTGAATCATTAGCCATTGCGAAAGCGGTTGACAAAATAGACCCTTATAAACGAAAGACGGATTTGAATAAGGATTTGACGGGTATTGGATTGAGTACGATGGCAGCTGGTATGATTGGAGGTTTGCCAATTATTGCTGTGATTATTCGAAGTACGGTCAATATCC
>CAZXYA010000342.1:0-10201 GCA_964644655.1 uncultured Saprospiraceae bacterium
CATATTCCTCAATACTAGGACAAGTACAAATCAAATTCCGATCCCCATAGCCATTGTCCACTCTGGCAACAGACGACCAGAATTTATTCCCATTCTTTAAGTAGGGTAGGGCATAAGCTGCTTTTTCTCTAGAGTAAGGATAAGCCCATTCATTAGCCGTTAATTGAGCTAAGGTATGTGGGGCATTATGTAGAACATTTTCTTTCACATCTGCTTCTCCTGTAGCAATTTCATCAATCTCTGCTTTAATTTGTAGCATGGCATCACAGAAACGATCTAACTCTGGTAGATCTTCACTTTCTGTGGGTTCAATCATAATCGTACCTGCTACGGGGAAAGATAGGGTAGGGGCGTGAAATCCATAATCCATCAATCTTTTAGCGACATCTTCTGCACTTACTAGATTTTTAAACGGACGCAAGTCCAAAATTAACTCGTGGGCTGCTCGACCATTTTCACCAGTAAAAAGCACTTGGTAATCATTTTCCAAACGTGCCTTAATATAATTGGCATTTAAAATGGCATATTTAGTGGCGTTCGTTACCCCGTCATAGCCTAACATTTTAATATAGCCATAAGAGATTAATAAAATACTAGCGCTACCAAAGGGCGCAGCACTAACCGCAGGAATACCGTTTTGACCACCTGTTTTGACCAAAGTATGTTTAGGTAAAAATGGAGCTAAACTTTCATTGACACAGATTGGTCCCATGCCCGGACCACCACCACCATGTGGAATGGCAAAAGTTTTATGCAAATTTAAGTGACAGACATCTGCCCCAATCATGCCAGGGTTGGTCAAACCAACTTGGGCATTCATGTTCGCACCATCCATATATACTTTTCCACCATTATCGTGGATAATTTGGCAGATTTCTCTAATTTCTGTTTCAAAAAC
Organism: uncultured Saprospiraceae bacterium; assembly: GCA_964644655.1. Lineage (GTDB taxonomy): Bacteria > Bacteroidota > Bacteroidia > Chitinophagales > Saprospiraceae > JAFMDF01. The sequence goes on from CAZXYA010000342.1 coordinate 899, forward strand.
GCCGTGCGTAGATGGATAAGTTACCATCAAGGCAGCTAGATTGTCTTTATGCTTATCTGCTTTTGCTCTTAAATCAGCTAAATCAATATTTCCTTGCTCATCACATTTAGTCACGACTACTTTCATGCCTGCCATAACTGCACTTGCAGGATTGGTCCCATGTGCAGAAGAAGGAATTAAAGCAATATTTCTATGCTTATCGCCATTTGCTAAGTGATAAGCCCTAATGGTCATCAAACCAGCGTATTCTCCTTGCGCACCAGAATTAGGCTGCAAAGAACAAGCAGCAAAACCTGTACATTCACATAAATAAGCTTCCAGCTCCTCAAAAACTTGCTGGTATCCTTTTGTTTGATTGGCAGGCGCAAATGGATGAATATTGGCAAATTCTGGCCAACTAACAGGTAATAATTCTGCTGCGGCATTTAGCTTCATCGTACAAGACCCCAAAGCAATCATCGAATGCGTTAAGGATAAATCTTTATTTTCTAAAGATTTGATGTAGCGCATCATCTGCGTTTCAGAGCGGTAGGAGTTGAATACTTCGTGGGTCAAGTATTGACTCGTTCTTGCTAAAGCAGTTGGTATTTTAGAGTCGGCCATTTCCAAGCCCATCATCATCGGGCTTTGATTTTTAGCTTTCGCAAAAATGGCTACAATTGTTTGTAACGTTTCATTACTAATCGTTTCATCCAAGTTAATTTGAATGGTATTATCCGCTCCATAATAGAAGTTAATCTGTTGAGCAACAGCTAACCTTTTGATGGTTCGCTTAGTGGCGGTATCAACTGCAATAGACAAGGTATCAAAATAATGGGTATTATTTTGTTGATAGCCCATTGAAGTTAAATAGGCTTCTAGCATCATGGTTGCTTGATGCGTTCGTTGAGCAATGGCTTTAATGCCGTCTGCACCGTGATAAACCGCATACATGCCTGCCATAATGGCGAGTAATGCTTGTGCGGTACATATATTAGAGGTTGCTTTTTCTCTTTTGATATGCTGCTCTCTGGTCTGCAAAGCCATTCGAAGGGCACGATTGCCTAGTCGATCAATAGATACCCCGATGATTCTACCAGGCAATTGTCTTTTGAAAGTTTCTTTGGTTGCAAAGTAAGCCGCATGAGGTCCACCATAGCCCATTGGTACACCAAATCTTTGGGTGTTTCCAACAACTGCATCTGCGCCCCATTCACCAGGAGGTGTCAATAAACTTAAACTGAGTAAATCTGCAGCTACTGTTAAATAAATGCCTTGTATCTTTATTTTTTCTGCGAAAGCTCGATAATCTTCAACCGCCCCAGTTTTGGCAGGATATTGTAATAAAACCCCAAAAGTTTTATTAGTTGCTTCGAATGATTGCCAATCGCCTCTAATAATCTTGATGTTTAAAGGAGCAGCCCTCGTCATCAATATATCTACAGTTTGTGGCAAAACGCCATCTTCCACAAAAAACGCATTAATAGCTTCTCCTTTATTGCGCTTATTTTTTAAACTATAAAACATCGCCATTGCCTCTGCTGCTGCGGTGCCTTCATCTAATAAAGAAGCATTGGCAATCGGCATCCCTGTTAAATCACTTACGGTAGTTTGGAAGTTTAATAGCGCTTCCAAACGGCCTTGCGCAATTTCCGCTTGATAAGGCGTATATTGAGTATACCAGCCTGGATTTTGGAAAATGTTTCTCAGAATGACCGCAGGCGTAATCGTACCATGATAGCCCATACCGATAAAAGATTGGAAGACTTTATTTTTAGCAGCCGTCTTTTTAAGGGCTTGTAAATATTCATATTCAGAAAGGGCTTCTGGTAAGTCTAAATCTCGGTTGATGCGAATAGCGGAAGGAACGGTTTCTTCAATCAATTGGTCAAGCGAATCTGCTTTTACCACGGTTAGCATTTTGGCTAAATCAGCCTGGCTAATGCCAATGTGCCGCTTAACAAATTGGTCATAATACTGCATAGGACGGTTAGGTTTAATTAATTATTTATTAGGCAATTCAAGAAAAAACTAATAAATAGGGATTTCAAAAATTAAATGAAATTATTTAGCTTATGCAAGTCAAGGTAAAATTACAAATTTTCTTTATTTATCAAGCCTTTAATTTGCCAGTAATTACCTAATGTGCAATAATCCTTCTTTTTACTACCTATAATAGAAGCATTAGTCACTTTGAATTATTCGTTAATATTTGTAGAAAGTTACTTGATTTTAGTAGTTGAGGTTAAATAATTTCCTGTTTTTAAGATTCTATTAGAATAGTTTTATCTTGGACTTTAGATAATTTTACTACCGTTAAAGCTTAATAAATATGTCAGCAATAAATGATACTTTCCATTTGCCTTGTGGAGCGATTCTACAAAATCGTATGGCGAAGGCAGCATTAACAGAACGACTCACAGGACCAGATCTTTTGCCCAATGAAAAACATTGTCAACTTTATGAAACTTGGGCAAGTGGAGGGGCGGGTATGTTGCTTTCAGGGAATATTTTAATAGACAAACGCTATTTGGAATCTTCAGGAAATGTCGTTGTAGAGGCTGTCACTCCTGAAGCGCCTTTTAGAAAATGGGCTAAAACAGTAACGGATACGAACACACATTTCTGGGCACAAATAAATCATGCAGGCCGACAATCCAGTATATTCTCAACCCTTAAACCTGTTTCTGCTTCAGATGTACAGTTGATAGCACAAATAGCTGCTGGAAAGAAGATTGAATTAGCGTATAAGGGTTGGCAAGCAGTTCTACGATATACTAAAAATGAAATGTGGGAAGGAATTAAGAATCGGCGGAGTAATTGAGGAAGCTTTAGGAATCTAAAAAAGATTAAAAAGGCATCCCGACCGCTTTGCGGTTTACTCGCTTGGGCAACCCCGTCCGTTTCACGGTTCACAAACGGTGTTTGCTCATCCCGAACATTCACCCTGCGGCATTGCTCGTTCATATAAACAAAAAAGACAGATAGCTTTTTCTCCCAAAGTATGCGTGCGTGCGTTACTTATAAAAGGAAGAAAAACTATCTGTCAAAAAAGGTCTCAAAAAAGAAAACTACACCAATACGCTTTAAATGCTTCTATTGTGTTCAGCAATAGGCACATTCATTTTTTTATTCAGGGGACTATAATTGATGTTTTATTATAAATTAATTTGTTGTTGTAAGTATTTAAGTGCTTAGTGTTAAATAATCGACACTTTGTAAAAGGGTAATGAGCTAATAAGTTTTATGAGTTTATGAGGCTAAAAAGGAAGATATTTGGTTAAAAAAGTTACCTATCTAACCTCATTACCTAAAAAGTGTCGATTATTTAGACTCACTCACTTACTATATTATTGCACTACTTTCTTTCGCCTACCCAATTGATACTTAACCACTTTTGCGGATGGTGCGTGTGGAAGAATCATTTGCTGAAGATAGGTCTTTGCTTTCCTAAGTTTACTAAAATTAGTTAAGATACAGTAAGCGTAACCACCTTCATCTAAACGATCATAATAGACATTGCCAAATTTTTTGAAAAGGGGATAATTCCTTTTCAAAGGCAAATCACTTGTAATTAATTCTAGTACAATACCAGAATGAGTTACAGCTAATTTTTTATGATGTCTATAATAATTTGTTTTTGGAGTAGTGGGAAAATATTGTTGGTCTTGAATTTTATCAACTATATTTTCTGTAGAATGGAACACAAAAAAATCGTTTTCCTGTGCTTGGAGCGCAGCAAAGCTTACAAAAAGGCAAAGGATGCCTAAGTGAAGATTTTTATAGTGTTTCATACTTTAATAGTCTATTACTTTCGGTTGTATAAAAATACAATGGAAAGACTAATTTTAAAACTGTAGATTTATAGTTAAGCAACTATAAAGTATTAGTAGAAAAAGTAGATTTTTGTGTAGTCCACAGCATGCCAAAAGCTCTCTTTATCTCTATTAGGCTAACTTTAGTGGAATGAAATTTAGAAGGTGTAGGCGTTTCTGAATTTTCTTCAGTAGCTGCACTATTTTGAATTTGCCCAGGATGTTCAGCCATTACAAATTCCTCTGCGGAGTCGTCCATCGAATCAGAAGGATTAGACGGTGATTGGTCATTTCCAGAATCGGTTGCTGTTTCGGGCTTTTGATAATCTATCAAAAAGATAGAAATAGATGAAATTATCATGGCCAGAATAGACAATTGAAGAAAATATTCCATAGTGTTCCGTAGTTCAAAGATTATATTAAATAGTGTTTTATTTATTGCTGATAATCATCAGAAACTTTTCAACGCCATTATAATACAACATTGTCAGAAAAATTATTGAGTATAGTATTATTTTAAAAGACAAATAAATACTAATGTATTATTATTTCGTTATGTGTAAATAATAAATATATCAATAACTTAAGTATAATCACTTTTGATTAACTTTTTTCTTTTCTGTTCTTTGTAGATTATAATTCCGTATTTTATGCTTGGAAGACATAGCCTTCAATAGCATACTGCAAATATCAGCTTTATATTATAAAAAAACAAATATGTAAACTACTAATTTCTTAGTTTTTGTGACGTTATTTTTGCGGAATTTGAAAATAATAAAATAGAAGACAGTAAGAAAAAGGTATGTTATTGCTAGTTTTTGGTTGTTCTTAAGTATTCTTAGAGGCAGTAAGTTGATTTTTGTGACAATTTAGGCTTAAAAAAAGTTACTAACATTTATACTAAATAAAAAAATGAAACGATGATAATAGAGCTTTATTTAAACAGAATTTAGGTAAGAATGCCTGTGTTTATTGACTTTTTCTTTAGATTTGTCAATCTAAAAGAAATTTCATTTGAATGGAAGATAAAATTGACCAAGAGCAGACTTTACAACAGGAGCATTCTAAATTACTGAAATTTTTAAATGAATGCTACGAATCCTCCAACCTCAATAATATAAGACATGACCGCCCTAATCTATATTTGTAGGCAATGTAATTTAATATAGCCCTCTTTTAAAACCACCCTAAGTTTTAACTATATGCTGTTTGGTGGATATGCTTATTAAAATAAGGTTAAATGGTGGGCGATACTTTCAAAGTATCGCCCACCATTTACATTTTTTCGCTCTCAACTGATTGTAGATATTTTTTAGGGTGGTTTTAAATAGCCCCCTTATCAAACCTCTTTTCGCAATACTTCTAGTGGCGGTTTAGAAATCACCTCTCGACTATTCAACATTCCAATAATAACTGTTAATACGGTAATACTAATGAACACTATAAATGGAGGTAAAAATCTAGGCGAAAAAGGAATTTCAAATTCAAACTTTGCTAAGAGCCAGCTAATGCCAAAAGACAGGAGAATACCTGTTAATGTTGAAAGTGTTCCTAACATAAAATATTCATAGCCGTTGATGCGAATAATTTGACTACGATTAGCCCCCAATGTTCGCAATAAAACACTTTCCTTAACTCGTTGATATTTACTTAAAACGACCGAACTAATCAAAACTAAAAGTCCAGTTAAGATACTAAATAAAGCCATAAATTTGATAACAAAAGAGACTTTATTTAGGATGGTATCTACCGTCTTTAAAATTTGGGTTAAATCTATAACCGAGACGTTCGCAAAACTTTTAACTAAATCTCGCTGAAACTTACCTGAAACTTCTTCATCAGGTGTACGAGTCACGACTACATGAAACTGAGGGGCGCTTTCCAAAACCCCTTCTGGAAAGACCACAAAAAAATTAGTTTGTAATTGTCCGAAGTTAATCTTCCTAATATCACTCACATAAGTTTCTAATAAAGCCCCTTGGACATTAAATACTACTTGGGACCCTATCTCCACTTTCATATTATCTTGAATATTCTCGGCAATAGATATCCAGATGGTATCTCCTTTAGATCGGTCTCCTAACCAAATTCCATCTACTATCTCTTCCGAAGCAGTTATAGAATCCCTATAAGTTACTCGATACTCTCGATTATAAGACCAATTGGATTTATGGGTTTTTGTCGTATCTGCTCGATTCTGAATTTTATCAATACCATCAATTGTTTCCACTCGCATGGTGACAATCGGTACATTTTGTATTAAAGGCAATTCGTAATCTTGGGTTAACTGTATGACTTCCTCTTTCTGGCTAGTTTGAATATCATACATAATCATATTAGGCTGATTGCCTCGACCTGTAAACTCTACCTGACTCAATAAAAGATCTTGGGTGAAAAATAGGGTAGAAATTAAAGCAGTACCCAAGCCAACTGATACCATTAAAATTAGGGTTTGGTTATTCGGACGGTATAAATTGGCAATACTTTGCCGCCAGACATAACTCCAACGGACAGGAAAGAATTTTTTAACCGCCCACATGACTAACTTTGCCATACCAGCTAAGAGTAAAAAGGAAATGACAACTACAATAATAAAACCAATGGCTGTGGTAATCCTACCTGTTTGAAACCAAGTAAATCCGCCAATAAATAAAGTAATCAAAGCGATTACCAACCAGCGTAATGGGTCTTTAGCTCCTGTATCTGCTTCGTAAGAAGCCCGTAAAGTTTTTAGCGGAGAGATTTTTCGGACACCCAATAAAGGAATCAAGGCAAATAAAACCGCCACAGCTACACCCGTAATAATACCTAATAAAACGGCTTCTAAAGAAACGTCGGTACTTACATTTTCCAAAGGCAAAAATTCCCCTAAAACTACAGGGAGTAGTTTTTGTAAAATACTACCAAGCAAAGCACCGAGGACTGCCCCAATAAAGCCCATCACTAATATTTGCAATAAATAAATGAGGAATGCTTGTTTGCCACTAGCCCCTAAAGTTCGCAAAACCGCAACAGTACTTAACTTGCTTTTGACATAAATATGTACTGCACTTGCTACGCCAATACAACCTAAAATTAAAGCAATAAAGCCGACTAGATTTAAAAAATCTGTCATAGTGCTAAACGCCCGACCTAAGTTTTCCTTTCGCTCTTCTACTGTATCGAAACCCATCGCCGCAGGACGAAGAGTAGCTTTCAAGGTGTCAATTAGACTTTCAGCAGGTGTTTCTGGGTTTAATTTATAATAATAATTATAATCGACTCGGCTTCCAAATTGGATTAGACCTGTAGCGTCTAAATATTGCTTAGGAATATAAACCACAGGAATGACAGCACCAGCAAAACCCGATCGACCGGGGGCCGTATTTAACTGACCTTCAATTTCAAAAGTAACATTTCCAACTTTAATAGAATCTCCTTTCTCCAAGCCAAATTGTACCATAATGGTCTTTTCGACTAAGGCTTTTTGTCCTGTTTTAAAGGTTTGATGCGCCGTTAGTGGCGTTGTCGCAAACTCTCCATAATAAGGATAATTCCCTTCTAAGGCATTGATTTGTGCCATGCGGGTATCATCCGTTTTAGGCAAATAAATCATAGACGCAAAAGAAGCCATGTCAGAGCGCTCGGCTTCTATGTATTTGATTTTTTCATTGATCGAATCGGGCATTGGATGATTCCCCTCTATGACTAAATCAGCCCCCAATAGTTTTTTTGCTTCTTTATTAATATCGGTCTGCAAATTTTCTCCAAAAGAGCTGATGGCAACCAAAGCGGCAATACCTAAAATAATGGAAGACACAAATAAGAAGAGTCTACCTCGATTTCGACGACTATCTCGCCAAGCCATTTTTACGAGCCAGGAAAAGTTGATATTATTCATTATGTTGATTGACGGAAGTTCTCAATTCACAATTTTCAAAAAGAACAGTAGCTAATTTCTAGAATTCCATAGAATAAAATTAAAGGAACTTCTTAAGAACGGTTCAAAAATAACTTGACATTATTACTCGTCGGCTTCACCGACTCGCAATTGGGGTTTTCTCAACCCCTAAAGTCCTTTTTGTCGAGCTGTCAAAGGCAGCGAGACAAAGTGTAAAGTTATTTATGTAGTATTTCCTGAGTTTTCAGAAGTTTATTGAGGATTTACAGGTAGATGAACTAAGTAAAACGAAATAATAAGTTTCTTACTTAGCCACTCCAAGGTTTAAAAAACACGTGTAGGGTACTCGAAATTCTATTTTGAAAATTGAAAATTGAGCATTGAAAATTGAAAATTGAAAATTTCTGTTTTGATTCCTAAAAAAATAGTGTAACTTTATATTTCAAGAATACTAATTATTTTCAATAGCAAATTTAACAAGTATAATAAAATTAGGTTCTATTTTATCCTCATTAATATCCCCTCATGCCTTAGTTTTTAGGCTAACTCCCTCTTTTTACAGACAAATAGACCATTGGATTAAAAATTTTATACCCTAAAAGCGGTCAACTACTTATGTAAAATAATTTAGTACTACCCCCTTATCTAAAACTAACTCAATTGCTGACAACTGGTAGCCCTGCCGATAGCTATCGGGATTAGTCTGTTCTGGGCGCTGACCTTTAGGTTAGCAAATGATACTTTAAAACCCTAATAAGTCTAAAGACCTGTATCCAGAACAGGATGAATCCTTTCGATGAATCAGAACAAGTTGTGCTACCAATTTTAACCTTTGTCCACAACTTAGATTAAAACTATATAAAAACATACAACTATTTTGAAGCCATGACAAAATCTATTAAAACAATAATAATAGAAGACGAATCTATTTTTAGAAAGAGTTTAAGTATGTATTTACGGAATCGACCAGAATTTGAAGTAGTTGGCGACTTTGATGATGGCGAACCTGCCTTACAATTCTTGAAGCGAAAAAACGAAGTGGCAGTTGTGCTCTTAGATATGAATTTACCAACGACAGATGGGTTGGAGATGACTCGAAAAATGCTGGAAATTAATCCGAATATTAGCATTTTAATTCTTTCCCAAGAATCAGAGAAATCGTATATTCTACAAGCTTTAAAAAATGGGGCGCATGGATATGTGACGAAAGATGCACCAATTGATGAATTATTGGTAGGTATCAAGGCATTGGCTAAAGGGAATAATTATTTTTCTAGTAATATTTCTGCCAAGGTAATGATACAATTTGGTCGAGCCAATGCAAGTATTGCCACTACTAAAATTAAACCTTTTATTACAAATAGAGAACAACAGATTTTAGAGTATTTGTATAAAGAATTCACCAATAAAGAAATCGCAGACCGCCTTTTTATCTCACCTCGAACAGTTGATACTCACAAAAGAAATTTGCGCAAAAAATTGAATGTTAAAAGTAGTGTTGGATTGATTAAATATTATTTGAATAATGTACAAGATACAAAAGCCTTTTCTTCCTTATGAATAAGCTCATAACATTAATATGTTCGCCAAACGATGAACTATAAATGATGAACGATGAATTCGTTAAAT
>CAZXYA010000343.1:0-10199 GCA_964644655.1 uncultured Saprospiraceae bacterium
CGGAAATATAAGCCTTGCCAGCAAAAGTCTGATTATTTACTTCTGCACTATCTTGATTAACAAAAGAAAAATCTGGGATTTCATGATAAACCGTTTTTCCATCTATTTCATCCTTATTACCCAAAATAGGTAAGGTTTTAGGGCCTTCTTGGCAGGCAGACCATAATATTCCTATAAATAACAATAGGCTAATTGATTGAGTAGCAGTTAACTTCATTGTTTGATTTTTAAATTAATTCAAGTTATGAAACAATAGAAAAATTGGTAGCACTACCGATGAGGCGCTGAACAGTCGACCTTGGCGTGTCTAAATATTGGGTTTATTCATTTCACAGCTCAGAGAGCTATGTTACCGTTACTTTAATCCTTCCACAAAATCTGTCCCTGCCTTAATGCTATTGGTCATGTCTACGCCAACTTGTTTGATAATGCCATCTTGGTCTTCCAAATACTTTAAAATCTCTTGATGATTTTTCTCAGCTTGTAATTTACTGAGTTTTTGAAAACCATTCATCCAATCCATCATTCCTTCATCAGCTTTGTCCAAATCTCCAATTAAAGCATTGATTTTGGTAACTGTTTCTCCTGCTAAATTTTCATTAGCTTTGAGTGCTTTTTTTAATTTTTTTCTAACTTTATTCGTCGTTCCCATCATGGGCATAACGACATCATGATTTGCCATAACAGCTTCCCATTTAGCATCTTCTAATTTTTGGGTTTCTGTCATGGGGCCGCCACAAGCGAGCAGTAATACGGATAACAATAAAATATATCGGCTCATAAAATTTTGTTTTAAAATAAATACAAAAATAAGGTAAAATCCTTGTTTGGTTGATTGATTTTTACAAAATTACTTTAATATTACTATTTTGAGCTTAATAAAACCCTTTTCTAATTTGGATTAATCGATTATATATAACTTATGGAGGCATCAAAAAATGAAAGAATTAGATGGAATGACCTTTTTACTACGGAAGAGGAAAGAGATACTTTTTTTAAAGTACTAGAGATTAAAAATTGCTTTTAAAACCTTAAACCCTAATGTTTGATTTTTGAAAATTATAAATTGAAAATTAGTGACTATTCTGCTGAACAGTCACGAAAATTATTAAAAATGACCTTTCAAGATTGGAAAAACCAAGCCAAGTATTTTACCTATAAAAAAGAGCATCAAATCGCCTATTGGGAAGGAGGTACAGGGCCAATTTTATTATTAATTCATGGATTTCCAACGGCTTCTTGGGATTGGCATAAAATGTGGGCAGATTTAACGAGTCGTTTTAGGGTTATAGCACCAGATATGATGGGGTTTGGTTATTCTGCCAAGCCAAAAAAATATGATTATTCTATCACCGATCAAGCTCGATTGCATGAAGCATTTGTGGCGCATTTGGGGTTAAAGGAAGCCCATTTATTAGTACATGATTATGGCGTTTCGGTAGCCCAAGAAATGTTAGCGGCTTTTGCGGAGCGAGGAACAAATGGCTTTCAAATACAATCTTGTTGTTTTTTAAATGGTGGTCTATTTCCAGAACTGCATCGAGCAAAATTAGTGCAAAAGTTATTGAATAGTCCAATTGGACCTTTATTCAATCGCTTGATTAGCAAAGGAAGCTTAAGGCGTAGTTTCCATGATATTTATGGCGATAAAAAGGCGACAGAAGAGGAGATAGACCAGTTTTTTCAGTTAGCTTTATACAATGACGGAAAGAATATTATGCACAAACTGATTGGTTATATCAATGACCGAAAAGCCAATGCCGTCCGTTGGAAACGAGCAATTGTAGAAGCGACTATTCCTGTTAAAATAATCAATGGTCCTTTAGATCCAGTATCTGGACGGCATTTAGCAGCTTATTGTAAAGAAGTATTCCCGAATCCAGATATTACTATACTAGAAGGAGTCGGACATTATCCGCATGATGAAGCGCCCGAACAGGTTTTAGCTGCTTATTTAGCATTTTATGAAGGGATTTAAATTTGTTTGGGAGTAGTTTGTCAAGTGCTTCCAGAACTTCAAGTTCTGGAAGCACTATTTCCATATTAAAAATCACTATTTTTGTATAATTATCTAAAATTTCCTTACTTTGTAGATTTTAAAGGAGTGTTTATCTATTAGACATTTTTTAAATTAAACTTTTATACCACTTTTAAGCTTATTAATTCATGGGATTTGCGGACAAATTAAAGTCATTATTCATTGTTGAGGAGGAAGGAAGTACTAAAAAAGCATCCGCTAAATCAACCACTAAAAAAGCTACAGGGAAAAAGACTACTCCAAAATCAACTCCAGCCGCTGCTAAAGAAGCTAATCCAACCGTTTCTAGTGAACCTAAAAAAGGACAACCAACCACTAAGTTCATGGAAATTATGTTTGGGGCAATGGAAAAGCATAATTTAGATGGCTTCGATTATCTTGAATTTAAAGAATCTTTGAAGTCTTTGGAAAAAATGCCAATGGATGAGCAGACTCGATTTCAATCTGCTTTTGCGATGGCTAAAACGATGGGAGCAACACCCCAAAAATTAATTGATGCTGCGGCACATTATTTGAAAGTATTATTGCATGAGGAGAAAAAATTTGAACAAGCGCTAGAAAATCAACGAGCTCGTCAAATTGGTGGAAGAGAAAAACAGATTAAAGACTTAGAAGTCGGTATTCAACAAAAAGCGAAACATATTAAAAAATTAACGCAAGAAATTGAGCAAAGCCAAAAACAATTAGCAGGTATTAAAAGTGAAATTTCTGGAGCGGTTTCTAAAGTGGAAACGACCAAAAATAATTTTATCGCCTCTTATAATGTAGTGGTGACTCAGATTCAAGGCGATGTAGATAAAATGAAAAAGTATTTAAAATAAACGGAGCGTAGGGTAATGAAGCTAAGGGCAGAAGGCAAACCTTCGCCCTTTGCCCTTGAACCCTTCGCAATTCTTAACTAAATCAAAAAATGGAAGACTTCAAACCAAAATCATTTTGGCAAAGACCTGAGGGCGTAACGGGCGCAGTATTTTTAGGCGGATTAGTCTTAGGTGGTGGTTATTTATTGTATAACCTATTGACATCGGGATTATTAGCAACCATTTTAGCCAATACCCTTTATTTGGCAGGTACTTTAATGGTCTTAGCTGCGATTGTGTATGTGGTATTAGATCCGAAGGCTAGAGGATTAGTAAGTTACATGTATAAAAGCGTGATGCGTTGGGTGACTGGTTTATTTGTACAAATTGACCCGATTGGTATCTTAAAATCTTATGTAGAAGATTTAAAAGATAATTTGCGGAGTATGAATAAGCAAATTAGTAAATTAAGAGGGCAGATGCATAAATTGCAAGAGATAATTGTGACGAATAAGAAGAGTATTCAGTCTAATATGAATATGGCAAGTAAGGCCAAAGCGACTAATAAGCAATCCATGATGATTCTGAAGGCTCGAAAGGCGGGTAGACTAAAAGAATCGAACATGAAATTGGAAGATTTGTACAAAAAAATGGAAGTACTATATAGAGTATTGACCAAAATGTACGAAAATTCTGAGGTATTGATGGAAGACATTAAGGATCAAGTGATGGTCAAAGAGCAAGAAAGAAAAGCCATTCATGCTTCTCACTCTGCGATGCAGTCTGCGATGAGTGTTATCTCAGGTGATAAGGACAAAAGATATATGTTTGATATGGCATTAGAAGCTGTAGCCGATGATGTAAGTAAGAAAGTGGGGGAAATGGAACGCTTTATGGATATGTCTTCTAATTTCATGGACTCTGTAGATTTACAAAATGGTATCTTTGAAGAAGAAGGCATGAAAATGTTAGAAAAGTGGGAAAAAGAAGGCGTGTCCTTAATTTTAGGGGAAGAAAAATCAAGCTTATTGGTAGAAGCCAACGATGAAGGAAATGTGCTAGATTTAAATGCACCTGTGGCGACCCCTGTACGAGCGGATGGACATAGAAATCAATATGATAGTTTGTTTGAATAACAGTTGTCGGTTATCAGTTGTTAGTTTTCTGTAGGCTATTGACAACTTATAATGGGCAAAATGAAAATGGTTTAGAGATATAGAGGTTCAGTTCTGTGAAAAACTAAACCGCTCGTCACTAAACCATTTTTTGTTTAGGGAAACTACCTACGAATCAGGCTGACCGCAAATAGCTTAGATATGCCAAATCTTTTAGATTTGGCATATCTAAGTTCCGAAAAATAAATCTAATACAAAATTGACTTTGAAGCTTTTGAGCTTCTGATCAACCTGGAATGACAAATAACTTTTTTCTAATTTAATTTTTTATACAGACCATAAACCATAGCGTACAATTCACTAATGGAATTGGTCGGAATAACAATAACTAACTAATAGAATAATGGCTAGAAGACTCACCACTTTTTCAAAATTGTTAATTACAATGCTTATCGTTGGAGCAATTGTAATTGGTGGAAAATACATCTTAGATAATACGGAGGCTGGACAAGATATTAAGAACCAGACAGAAAATGTGCAGGGTAGTGGCAATTCCGGTAGCAGTAATGCACCTAAAAGTAGCGGTAGCAGCAGTAGTTCATCAAGTGGCATTCCTTCTCAGAATATTATCAAAGTAGGGGTAGTTACTTGGGCAGGCTATGCTGCAGGGCAATACTTCAATGAAGGGTTCGAACCATCTAAGCAATCAAGATTTTATAAGGATTACGGTTTTGCACTAGAATTTAAGGTTTTAGATGATTTTGTTGCTTCTAGAGAAGCGTGGAAATCAAATGATGTCGATTTGTTATGGCAAACCGTAGATGCTTTCCCTACAGAATCAGGCGCTTTGACTTCTTTTGACCCAGTAGTACTATTCCAAGCAGATTGGTCAAGGGGTGGAGATGCGATTGTAGTTAGAAGAGGTATTTCTAATGTAGCGGATTTGAAAGGTAAAAAGATTGCCGTTGCGGAGTTGACTCCTTCTCATTCTTTTTTACTTTGGATGTTAGAAGCAGCAGGGATGACGCAGAATGATATTGAGATTGTAGCTCAAGCAGATGCGATACAGGCAGCGGCAACTTTCAAAAGTGGTCAAGTAGATGCAGCCGTAGTTTGGAGTCCAGATGATGTATTAAGTGTTAAAGCAGTACCTGGTTCTAGAATTTTAGAAAGCACTAAATCCGCTTCAAATATTATAGCAGATGTTTTTTATGCAAAGCGTTCTTTTGTGAATAATAATAGAGATCGATTGCAACAACTTTATGAAGGTTGGATGCGTGGCGCCGCAGAAATTAACAGTTCTGCTACTGCTCGACAAAAAGCGGCAAAAATATTAACTAGAGAATTTGCAGAAAGAGGAACCGTCTTATCTGAGCAAGAATGGAATGATTTATTAGGCAATGTTCGATTAGTAACGCATGGAGATAATAAGAACTTCTTTGGTTTAAACAATAACTATAAGGGCGTTACAGGAGAAGGTTTATATAGTCGAATGTCAAATGTGTACTATGATTTAGGTCATACTGGTGACGAAAGAGCGCCAACTTGGAATCAAGTAAATTTCCCTAGCTTAGTGATGAATACTACTTTGACAGGAGAAGAACATTTTCCTGAAAAATCAAAAGAATTTGCTACGGTAACTAAGGCAGATGAAACTACAGAAGCTATTGCGACCAAACGAGTAAGTATTAGTTTCCGAACAGGAGAATTTAAATTAGATGAAAATTCTAAATACATCATTGATAAAGAATTTTTACCTATTGCGAATGCCTTTTCTAATTCGAGAATCCGTATTGAAGGCAATACCGATTCAAGTGGAAGTCGAGCAACTAATGTTGCTTTATCTAGAAAAAGAGCACAGTCAGTTGCTGATTATTTGATTAGCGAATATAATATGCCAAAAAATCGGTTTGTCGTAGTTGGAAATGGGCCAGATAAGCCGGTGGCGAGTAATAATACCGCAGATGGCAAGGCAAAGAATCGACGAACAGATTTTGAATTGATTCATTAATACTATGTTTCTAAAGTTTTCGCTAGTTTTATTACGGGGTGACTTCCTGTCACCCCATAATTAAAACTACTGAATTTCAATGATTTAATCCACAGGGTAATAGGAAGTTACCCCGTGAAATTGTCCCGAATTAGTAATCGAAATATAGCTCTAGCACTTCTAAATAAAATCCTAGGGAGAGTATTAGGATAAAATTCCTTAGACATAAATCTTAAATAACTTATGGAGTGCTGAAAAGATGAATTTACAAAATTTAAACTATAAATAATTGATTGTCAGTATTTAATTTTAATTTACGTTTTAATTTTAATTTATTTCTATTATGCAATAAATTCCTTTTGCTTATCAGGTAGATGTTCTGCTATAAACTTAAGAATGTTTGGCAATTCATTGATTAGTAATTCCTTTAACGGTTTAAAAGGTGTTCCATCATAGTATCTAGCTATAGATCCTTCTCCTTCTGGACTACTATGATCTGCATCTATAGAATCTCTCCATAAATCTGTATGATTTCTCCATTCGTCTTGATCTACTGTTTCTGGAGCAGTAAACCATACATTCCAAGTTAAAGTATTTCCTTTTTTTAGCATATTTCCAGCGCCTGTATTGAATATATCTACTACTAATTGGTTAAATTTATTGACTTTTTCATAGCCTTTAATTGTTTCTGGACTGCTACCTGCGGGAGGCACTAATTTAGTGACTTCTCCAATTTCTACACCTAGATGACCCTTTGACCATGAGATGCCTTCATGCATAGCAAAATCAGGAATCTTGAAGGTAGAAGGAGGAGTTAAGCCTTTGGTCAAAGGAAATAATAGTTGAGTAGGATCGCCTGGTTTATGGGTTTTAATGATTATGGCATTTTCTTTTGTAGATGGAAAAGGAAGCCCTTGTTCTACAAAATCATCCATGAATAATTTGACAAATTTATTATTGATTTTGGCTGTTGGCGTAAACCATATCGTTCCTACTACAGACATATCCCCTGCAAGTGTTTTCTTTTTTTCATCTACCCAGCCTTTATTTCCTGTTACGGTTACTTCAACATTCATACACCCCAAATGAGGAACACAAACACCTTGTTGAGGACAAATAATAGAATAGACTTTCCCTTCTTTAGTATAACCTAATCTAGAAATATCTGGAGCAAACATTTGATAACAGCGCTTTTTGTTTCCGTCATTATCTGGTTCACTATTCCAACTAAACTCAGGCCATACTACTTTTTGTTGGCGGTCAAGCTTGTCAATATTAGTTCTATTTTTATTGGTTTCTAAGGAGCTGAGATTGGGCGGAATATCCTGACCCGGTTTTTGAGGTGGATACTTCAATTGTGGATGGTCTCTTAAAAATCCGCCGACCCATCCTGGTGCGGGTGTGTCCTTAATTAATTTTCGCAATTGATCATTCACGATACTTACTTTGAGGTTGATAGCTGGCGTAGATTCATTGGCATTTTTAATTACTTCATTTTTCTTTTTAGTGTTCAGTAACTCTGTTCCAGCATCTTTGACAATAAAATATAAATCTGGTGATCCAATTGAAAAAAACGTAAACTTAGAGGAATCGAACTCTAGATTAAATTTTCCATTAGCATCCGTAACGCATATGCCTAGAAAATCATCTGGATTAAGTCTAGTATCATCATAGTCATAGACTAAAACATGAAGATCGATAATTCCTTTTCTACTTGCTTGGTTGATAACGGTTCCTTGTACGGTGTAAGTAGAACCAGAAATGGTAAGCGCCTGACTCATGGCAATTTTTATTTTGGGGTTAATAAATAATGCTTACTCTGTTAAATTTCTATTACCAAGTCAGTTAGCGTGTGACTAGAAGGTATGGAAATAAGGATTTTGGGCTTCCTCCTGAAATAACATTATGACAATGATAACAATTATATATTAATTTTTATTGTAAAATGTAACTTAATTCATTCTTTTGGAAGGGTTTTCTCTATTTGTGCCATATGGCACAAATAGAGAAAACCCTTATTCTTTTGGCTGTATTATTTTATTTACGGGTATTTATTGCTAAAAATGAATTATGGAAGCAGGAAATAAATTAACTACAGGATTGGTAAATGATACTTTTCCTGTTCCCTAGAATAGTAAATTTGAAGATTGTGAGCAAAAGAACCATAAGGTTTCTCATTTTAAAAAAAATTAGGAATAAGTGAATTTCATTCCTTATCTTCGAGCAGAATCATTAATTTGCTTAAAATACCTGCCGATATGAGCCAATCTATTTTAATATTAAAAAACATGAGATTTACTGCTTTGACTGTTGTTCTTTTTGGTTTAATTAGCTTGTCTTTTACCAATTTTTTTGAAAAGAAAAAGATAGACAAACCTACAATCTTAATTACAGATTTTAGCAATCTAACGATGTGCGGACCCATTATTCGCTTTAACATTGCCATGGCGGATATTCGAAAAGCAACCCGCCCTTTAGCGCCTAAATTAGATACCAAATGGCAAACGAATTTAAAAATAACGACGGCTTCCAAAGAAGCAAAAGTATTTTTTAATCAAGGGCTATTTTATCTCTATGCTTTTAATCATGCAGAAGCTGACCGTTCTTTTAAAGAAGCCATTCGATTAGATTCAACCTGTGCAATGTGTCATTGGGGGGTTGGATTAGGGTTGGGACCGAATATTAATATGCCGATGCCAGAAGCGAATAATGCCGATGCTTATGCTTATAGTCAAAAAGCTTTGATATTGAGTGAAAAGGTATCCAAAATAGAAAAAGCTTTGATTAATGCTTTGGTAACTAGATATACTGAAATCCCTCCTGCTAATCGTTATGCCTTAGATTCCATTTATTCTGAAGAAATGCGATTTGTTGCTCAAAGATATAGGGAAGAAATAGACATTGCTACGCTTTTTGTAGAATCTTTAATGGATTGTATGCCTTGGGATTATTGGTTGCCAGATGGTCAACCAAAACCAAGGACTAGAGAAGCTTTAGCCGTGTTAGATTATATCGCAGAAAAAGAACCCAATCATCCTGGCGCCAATCATTATTACATTCATGCAGCGGAAGCAGTACATCCAGATTTAGCCACATCTAGTGCAGATAAATTGACGAATATGGACCTGCAATCAGGCCATTTAGTACATATGCCTTCTCATATCTACATTAGAACAGGTAGGTATAATGATGCCTCAGTAGCGAATCAGAAGGCGATGTTGGTAGATGAGGCATATATCGAACGCTGCAATATTCAAGGTATCTATCCAGCAGCTTATTATCCACATAATATTCATTTTCTATGGTTTGCTTCTAGTATGGAAGGGCGAAGTGAAGTGTCGATTGCCGCAGCTAGAAAACTCGTAACAAAAACACCGAAAGCAATGGTGCAGGTTGTACCAAGATTGGAAAGATATTTCACCATGCCTTATTTCTCTTTAATTCGTTTTGGTAAATGGGACCAAGTATTGGCAGAACCTAAACCTGACGAAGATTTAATCTATGCTACAGCTATGTGGCATTATGCCAGAGGTATGGCTTATGCCAACAAAGGAAAATTAAAAAAAGCGAAAAAAGAATTAGCAATAGTAGCGGAGGCGATAAAAAATGAAACCCTAATAGCTTTAGAAAAGCCAAATTACCCAGCTACTAAATTGGTAGAAATGGCGACTTTAGTTTTAACAGGAGAAATCGCTGGAAAGCAGAGGAAATATGCCGATAAAGTGGCGCATATTCGAGCAGCAGTAAGCATTCAAGATGGCTTGCGGTATAGCGAACCTCCTCATTTTTATTTCCCTGTTCGACAAGCCTTAGGAAATGCCTTATTAGAAGCTAATAAAACTATTGAGGCAGAAAAAATATTTAAAGAAGATTTGGCTAAATTTCCTAGGAATGGCTGGTCTTTATTTGGGTTGCACCAAAGTTTGACCAAACAAAATAAAATGGAAGAGGCAAGAACTATTAAAAATGAATTTGAGAAGGCGTGGACGAAGGCGGATGTCGTTTTAAAACAAGCTGTAATGTAGTACCAATGATACAAATGTAGGCGTCTTTACAGTTTACTTATCCTCGTGAAATCGGATTAGGGGTTAAACAAATTATTGGATATATTCCATTAGATAAGGATAACTTGGTGCAAAATGAAGAGTTTCGTTTTTTAATTACTAAAGCACTTGAATATAGAATATATAAATTTTTGTTCTACCAAAGCTGTATTCAAAATGTAAAGAACGGAATGCTAAGAATTGAAGAGAGGT
>CAZXYA010000344.1:0-10158 GCA_964644655.1 uncultured Saprospiraceae bacterium
ATTTATTAACGAAGGATTATTGTTAAGTGGTCCTATGAATTGGGGTAAGCACAGTTAACCCCAAGAACCCTTTTTCCCGCACGCAGCGTAGCGGAGTGCGTGATTTAGTAAAATGTGTACGGTAGAGAGATAAATAATATATATCTAAGCAGAAAGTACTATCATTCTTTGACCGAAGATAATTCCATAAGGCTAATGTCTTGCCCTCCAAACTGCAGCAATGTCCCATCTCCAACATACCAAAAATCATCAGAAGTTAACTCAAATTCTGCTACTGTAACCCCTTCATTCAATAAATCTAAGCCAATAATTTTCCCACTTTTAGCAAACCAAAAAACTTCATTGGTTTCATCTACCCAGCTTCTGCGCATATCGGCATCTTGTAGCAAAATCGGCAATTGCCATTCCTCTGAATTGATGACTTGCGGTTTGTTATTTAGGAGGGTTCCCAGTTGTTTAAACCAAAGCACTTCCATTGTAATAGGATGCAAAGCGACCACCCCATTCATGGTTCGAACAACTAAAGGAAAATCGGGGGTATCGGTTGTTAAAAAATCATCATAGCCAACTGATGACCAAGTAACCACTCGTAGTGGTGCACCATAAGCAGCAGCTAATTTCACTCTTTTGCCCTTTTCTAATCGTTTATCAAAACGGTAAATATGCCTTGTCGTTAGCGCATAAATAAAGGCATCATTAATGGCATGATTGATAATCGTTTCGCCTCTTGGCAATTCTTTCTTTTCTATAATTTCCCCGTCATTGGCATCCATTAAATATAAAGCTGCTTGTTTATCTTTATCTAAGGCATAATCCACATACCGATAACCTTTACCGAAAAGTAACAACCTGTTTTTAGACAACATTTTTAAATCAGAAACGCCTAATTCTTCTTTTACTTTGGTTTCCCAAAGTACCTTCCCTGTCTTTTTTTTCAAGGCAATAATCGACTTTCTATCAGCAAAATAAAGTTGATCGCCATCAATTTTGGGTATAGCATGTACATTATGTGCTCGCAAAGGGTCCCAATATAAAAAATCGTCTACTACCACTCCGCCTCCACCTGCTGCCAGATTCAAAATACTTAAGCCCAGCAAGATACCGCTTGCTACTGCTTTTCCACCGCGAGTTGCATCATAATCTGTCGTTGCTTGATGATACCAGCCCTTACCTGTATTCAGATTAAATCCATGTAAGCCATCTGCTATGACATACATCCAATTACCGTCCAATTCGTCTGACATCCAGCCTTCAAAACGACTTTCGCCTCGTCTAGACCAATTGGTGCTACCAGTTCTTAAGTCAACTCTAGAAAATTGTTCCCCTAATTTTAAGGTTACAGAATCATCTATCACAACAAATTCCTCCCTATTCACCCAGCGAATAGGTAAGCCATTTTCCGAATTAAGCAAGATTTTTTTGTCTTGAAAACTTGCCATAACTATATCTCGTTGCAACATAGAAAGGGCATAATCTCCTTGATTGGACCAATTTAATTGTTCTTTGCTTACATCATAAATCGCATAGGCATTTTTCCGCTTGGGTAAGGTATAATTTACCGCCATTTGTTGCCAAATCGGATGGTATTGTACTTGCTCAATAGTATTAGGAAAACGGTATCTTTTACCACTTAAGGTATAACTAGAATCCGTCGCTATCTTATGTATCTTTTCTACCTTTACGGTCGGTGCTACTTCAACAGTTTGTAACTCTAAAGTTGGGCTGCAATTACTAAAAAGCAGCAAGAGTGCAGGACATAGTAAGTAGTAAAAGTTCTTTTGCATAGTCAAATTTTACAAAACAGATAGATTAATCAAGCTATATGTAAGACTATTTAAAGGAATGAATCCCCTATCAGAATAGTTTAAAATTCCCGAATTTTTATATTCCGAAAAGAAACCTCATCCCCATGGTCTTGTAATAAAATATGTCCTGCTGAAATACGCCCAAAATTCTCATATTTTTCATACTTACTCTTTTCAATCAAAGCTAAAAAGGTCTGACTAAAACGGTCATACTCTACCACTTTAGTATGGTTCAGCCAATGTTCTACCTTGCCGCCTTTTACCACAATTCGAGCATTATTCCATTGACTTAAACCCTTGAAATTTTTACTTTTTCTAGGTGTAAAACTTTGCGCTCGAATCAAGTCATATAAAGACGCAACTGTTCGATTCCCATTTTTGCCTTGTTTGGCGTCGGGATGTCCATAATCATCTAAAACTTGAAACTCCAAGCCAATTGCCGATCCTTTTGTTTTTAATAAATGAGGATCTACAAAATATTTAATACCGCTATTAGCTCCTTCTGTCAGCTTAAAATCTACACTTAATTCAAAATTACTGTATAATTTTTCGGTGACAATATCGCCGCCTTTTCTAGCCATATAACTATCTGATTTTTGGATTTTTAATACCCCATCTTCCATTGCCCATCCTTTTTCTGGGAAAGTCTCCATTTTAGCGCCTCGCCAACCTTTAGTTGTTTTTCCATCCCATAATAAACGCCACCCTGCTCGTTCTTCTGCTGCGGTTAATTGATTATTTAAGTAAGAAAATTCCGGTACATTTGGGTCAGCTTGTTTTCTCGCTTTTTCCAAATCGGTCGTTTTGATTTTGATATTTCGCCATTTGACCTGTGTTCCTTCTTGGCTTTTATGGTAAATGCCATGTACTTGAAAACCAATCAAGCCTTCTGCCGTCATATCGTCTACCAAATTGGCACATTGAACGCCATTTATCCAAGTCCTAATATCATTCCCAATGGCTTCAATTCTATAATGGTTCCAAGCACCAGTAATAAAGGCTTGCCTACCTTTTTCATTTCGAGTCAAAGGATACAACCAAGCCCTCCTAGCCTCATCATAAATACCGCCTGCCCATTTTCTAGCACTCGATTCTATTTCACATTGATAGCCATGTACTCGCCCCTTTCTAAATTCAGGATTACTCAAACTTCTAAATTGTACACCTGAATTAATGGCATTATCCGCTTGCACTTCAAATTCTAAAATAAAATCGCCGTAATCTTTCTTAGTTGCCATAAAGCTATTCGGTGTATTTGGCGTTGTATAACCAACCATTTGTTGAGCTTCTACTTTATAGATTGCTTCTCCATTTAATTGTTCAAATCCATCAAAATTTTTACCATTAAATAAAGGCTGCCAACCTTCGGGAATACCGACCATTGGTTGAATAATTTTATCCCAAAGGTCATAACCCGTTTCATTCATGTGCAAACCATCTTGAATAAAAATATCTTTGCGAACTTCTCCTTGATCATCTAGCATAATGTCCCAAACGTTGGCATAGCTAATTTTTTCTTCTGAATCTGCATATTTTTTAAATTCCCTATTAACGGCATCGTATTGAGGCTTTAAACTCCAGCGGGCAATACTTGGTTTGGCGGAAATAAGTACAATTTCACAATCGGGCAATTCCTGTTGTATCTGCTGCACTACTTTTTTTGTATTATCCATAATCACCGCTGTTGATCGTTTAGCATTTACATCATTATCTCCTTCATAAATAAAAACTTGACTGGGTTTAAATCGCAAAATTGTCTTGTCTAAATAATGCAATAAATCGCTCATTTCTGAACCGCCAAAGCCTGTCTGAATAATCTGATGGGTCGGATAGCGTTCTTGAACATCTAACCAAAATCGAATACTGGAACTGCCTGTAAAGACAATTCGTTCTCGACTATTGTCAAAGCGAATTTTATTGATTTTTGAAATTTCTGTTTTAAATCTTGTAGGATCAGGCGTGTTTGTAGTGGTGGTATTACTAACTTGCGATATTGCGATGCTTATCGAAAAGATGACCCCCAAAAAAGTTAAAATGGTCAGGCTATAAAAATTATTTTTGCTCATTTTCTAAGTTTGTTTTGAAAAAAAATCCTGCTATATTAGCGAAGGTAATTTTATTGAGAAAACTAGTCGCATTTTTTATAAAATAATTTTTTATGTATTACGAATATCAGGACTTTTCAAAACCAAAAATGGCTAAAAGAAGGATTACAAGGTAATCAGCAGCAATCTATTCACGACGGGACTAAAATTCAAATTTCTTTATCCGCAGCATAATAAGACAAGACTATAATACTAAAGCAATCTCTACCTAATGCTCGCCTGCAAAATACGCTGATACAACTTAGTCGTCCCTTTCTTTTCAGTAGTTGTCCTTACTTTCTCCCCAAAAGCCTTTGCCTTCTCCATATCTCCATTAGTAAATGCAACAACTGCCTCAAAAGCATGCAAGAATACTTTACTCATAGTTGGCTTTTTTCCATCCATCTCTTTTAGAAGCTGATTAACTTTATCTTCATTAGGTTGAATCAGACTATAAAATATAACCCAATCCGCCTGCACATCTGGATGAAAATTAGCTGGATAGAGGTCTATTTTTGCTTCCATTTTTTGAATTAAATTGGCTGCTTTTGCTAAATCGTTTTCATCTATAGCTCTATAATATAAATACTGTTGAAAAGCCAAGTCAAAAGAATCTTGAATGGGTTTATCTTGCTCGGTAGTAAATAAGGTTTCTGGTAAATCTTTCGGAAGGACTCCTTTATTGTCTAAGGCAAAAAGGTGCATAAAATTAGCGTACTGTTTAGCTTTGGCATCTCCACGAAAAGTCATCAATAGTTGCATGCCGTCACTCATAAAACCACCTGCTTTCATTGGAATAATAGTCATCACAAAAATCATAGCCGACAACATGCCCGAGCCAATTAAAAGCGT
This sequence comes from uncultured Saprospiraceae bacterium, assembly GCA_964644655.1. GTDB lineage: Bacteria > Bacteroidota > Bacteroidia > Chitinophagales > Saprospiraceae > JAFMDF01. Next base: position 4,742 of record CAZXYA010000344.1, read on the forward strand.
AGTCAACAGTTTGCTGTATCCATTTGGCATATTAATAAATAAAAAATAAGCTATGATGGCTAACACCAAACTAGCAAAAGGACCACCACCAATCACTACCGCTCGCCGTTTTTTGAATCCTTCTACTTTAGTTGGCAAAGTCAAAGCCAATCCACCTGCCATCGCAACATTCTGGTTAAATTCTAAGTGATATTTGTCATCTTCTTTTTGTAATTTTAAAGGACCAACTATCATCATACTAAATTCATTACCCATGATCAGCCCACCAAATACATGCCCTAATTCATGAATTAAAATTACTAGAAAAAAACTGACCAATAAAACAAGGATAATCCCCACAAGTTCTAGCCAATCAATAGGTGTACTTTCAGCACCATCATTTAAAAAATAGGCGCCTCCTAAGTAGCCAACTACTGCCCCGGCTGCCATTAATAAAAAGCCTAACCACCAAGGTTTTTGTTTATTTTTCTTTGCCATTTGTATGTCTATAAAAAACTAAAAAATTATTATACTAAAATTAAGCAGCTAAACGCAACTTATGCCAAGGTTTTTTACGCAATTGTCTAAATATAAAAAAGCTAATGATTAATAAGACAAGGGTTTGAATACCCAAATATAAAAATTGGTCTCGTAAAAAATAATGTAAAAACCCGACTAGCCCTGCGATGATCATTGCCCCCATGACATTTAAAGAATTAGCCCCTTTATTTTGATTGGCCCAATCTTCAGAAAAAGGGAGTCGATTCAAATAAGAATGACTCATTACACCAAAAATGAGTATCAAATTTTGTAACTCAACCCTCTTGCTTGCTCTCTAGAGGTGCGTCAGCACCGATTATGTTCAACATGGTCGGTGCTAGTGCACCTTTAAGTATCGAAATTATTGTCAAAAACTTTGTTTCCATAGCAGTAGTCATTTCGACTTACTCAAAAGACTCCATAAAATCAACAGTTTTGCCTTTTAAATCTTCCGAAGTTGTTAATTGAGCAAATATTTTTTCTAGGGATTCGCCGCCTTGTTGTTTTAAGGATTCAAAAGTGCCATCAGCGGCAATTCTACCTTCATTGAGTAGGATAATTCTATCTGATACTTTTTCAACGGTATCCATAATATGTGAACAATAGAAGACGGTCTTTCCTTCGGCAGCTAATTGAGCAATTATCTCTTTTACCAAAATAACAGAATTGGCATCTAGCCCTGCTAAGGGTTCGTCAAAGAAGATGATTTGAGGATTGTGGAGCAGCCCAGAGATAAGTAATATTTTTTGGCGCATTCCTTTAGAAAAGGTTTCCATTCTTTGATGGTGCTGATCTTTTAATCCAAAAAAATTAAGCATTTTGGTAGCTCTTTCTGTAATGACTTCGGGGGATAGATGATGTAATTTCCCTAGCATAGATAGAAATTCCATAGGAGTAAGGACATCATATAAAGCAGCATGTTCGGGAACGTAACCGATTAATTTTTTCACCTCAATTGGATTTTCTTTGACATTGATGCCATTAATGGTGACGGTGCCTAGAAAATCATTATCTAAACCTGTCAAAATTCTGACGGTGGTTGATTTTCCTGCACCATTTGACCCAATATAACCAATGACTTTACCTGAATGGATGTCTAAGTCAATTCCTTTGAGTACTTCGTGACTGCCATAATTTTTTCGGAGATTTCTAATAGAAATGATCGGATTGGTGGATTCAAGCATGTTAAAGGGTTTTTCATCGTGGATTTAAGTTAACAATTGCAAATTACAGTTTAAGGTTAAATAATGGTGTTTTTTTAGGTAAACCAAGAAGGATTTTCGATGAATGGATATTGACTTATTGAATGATAATCAAAATAATTGTTTTTTAAGAGAATATAATCTTTAAGCTGTAATAACTGATGTAAGTACCTGAGCAGAAATATTCGACACTTTTTGAGGATACTGAATTAATGAGATTTATGAGCTAATGAGCCTAGTATTTGGTCTAAAATGCTTTGTTTACCTCATTTATCTTATGAACTCATCAACTCATTACCCTCTTTCTAAAGTGTCGATTAATTTTGTACAAGTACTTATAAGTAATCAGATAAAAAATTGATATTATTAAATTAAATAATACACCTAAAATCCGTTGGGGAAGCTAATCCGTTGGGTATATTTTTTACCCAACGGATTAATTTCCCAATGGATTATTATTAGTTTTTTCATCTGACGCGCTATTTTAATTTAAAGTATTAGCAATCAATTATTTAAATGGACTTAGGTGAAAAAAAGATATTTCAATAATTTGTTTCAAAATGTTAAAATTTAAAATTTATTTAACTTTTTTGCTAAAAAATTTGGATAATATTATCAAAATAAATACATTTGTATCATCAAACAACAAAATAGTTAAACAAAATAATTATAAAATGCTACAACACCTCATTAATCTTATCAAAAAAGTAGTCAAAAATACCGAAGTAGTAGCTCTTACTAATCCTACCACTACTCCAAAAACAACTACATCAAAAGGTAATAAAACGAGGAAAATGGCAGTAATGGATAAAAATGAAAGAATTAATACCCTCTTGAGAAAATTAGACTTATTTGCCAATGGAACTCCACCACAAAATTGGTCACCTTCTCGATTTTTATATAAAGTGGGTATTTTACAACTCAAAGAAATCACCACAGAATTAATAATAATTGCCAAAAATGAAACCGAATTACTTAAAAAAGATACTTTTAGATATAGTTTAATTTGGGCATTGGGCAGATGTGGAGATGAAAGGGTGTTACCCTTATTAGATACCTTGGTCAAAACCAATGAAAAAGAATATATTAAGCGATTAACACTTGATGTTTACTTACAATTAGCTGAAACTTCTGCTAAAAAGGAAATACTAAAAAATATTACGGATTTAATTCCAGTCGATGCCCTTGACGCATTAACCACAAATGAAGCCCCTAGTTTATGTCAAGGCAAAATTAACAATCTATTTCCTGTAGCTACCGATACGGGTTTAACGCCCCTTTTTTGTTGCTATCTATTAAGTGCAGAAAAAACCGAATTACGTCCTGCGGTATTAGAATGTCTAAAAAATATCCCTTTTCAATATCCTTATTTCCAGTCGATTCGCTACATTTTTAAATCCGCAGAGTTTCGGAATGATTATGAAGTGTTAGGTATCTTAGGGTATCGACTAGATGTAGAAAGCAAAAATTACGATACTCGTTTCCGATGGAATTGGAATAGACAAACTCAGCAATCTAATCGCTTAAGGATACCTAATAGAAAAGCTGCTTTTTCTAACTTAACTAAAGCCTACTTTCAAAAGAGAATCCTTCGAAATTTACGCTTATTGGGAGAACAAGAATCTGCGGGATATTGCAAGTATGCTGCTAATTTATTAAGCTACTATAAAGATGAAGAAACGGCTTATCAAGAAGAAAGAATTGGTCGATATGTTTATCGAAATGGACGTTCTAATTATATTCGGAATAATTATAAATACTACAAAAATGTTTGTTTTCCTTGGATCACTAAATCCGCACCAAATGATGCCGTACAAGTTATCTGGAAAAGTTCAAAATATAGAATTGAAACCCCATTTTTTGACCAATTAGATAAAATACCTTTTGCCGAATTATGGCAACAAAATCCAAGTATTGCTTGTCAGTTATTACAAAATTGTCAAAGCGAAGATGTGGCTGAATTTGCTTTGAAAACCGTACAAACAAGCGCCCATGAAAATGACTTAATCACCCAAAAAGTATTACTAAATTTGTTGAAGAGTCCCTTAAATATCGTCACTACTTATGCTTTGACGCATTTATTAAGATTTTTTGACCCAAAACAACCTAATTGGACTTTTATTGATACCTTGATTCAAGCACCTAATGAAAACGTTCGTCAACACCTATTAAAAACGATTACGGAACATCCGACTGTTTATTTTAACAAAACAAAATTGGCTGAGGTTTTTGCCTTGTCTACTCAACCTGATATAGCCGAATGGTTTCAAAACAATGGTTCCCAATTTAACCTTAGTGAAAACAAAAAAATAAGTATTTTCGAGCAGTTATTAACTAAAATTCAAACGCAAAAAACCGAATCAACTGCTCGATTATTATACCTCAATAGTCAACTGTTTTTCGAAATCCAAATGCAACAATACCCCATTGAAAAAACAGCGACTTTATTACAACATGCTTTAGAAAATGTGCAATTATTAGGCGCGGATATTCTATTAGCACAAAAAACAAATATTGAAAAAATTCCAGAAGCAACCATCTTAAAAATGATGGAAGCGCCTTTTCTATCTGTCCGATGTAAAGGCATGGAATTATTCGGAGAAATGCCCGTTGAGTTATTGCTTCAAAAGAAGGATATACTAATGAGTATGGCGATTTCAAAAACGCCAGAAATGCGGGCAGCAATTCAACCTATTATTGCCAAAACAGCCAAAGGAAAACCAGCATGGGCGACTCAATTATTACAATTTTTTGTCCCCATTCTACTACAAAAAGAAACTTACGAAGGATTACATACAGATACCTTAGAATTATTAGTCAAACATTTAGGGAATAAACTACACTTATTGCCCAAACCAACCATTTGGAAACTCATTCAATCGCATTATAAAGAAGCCAATCTATTAGGCATGGAATTACTGCAATATGTAGACTTTGCTAAGGCTTCTTTAAGCGATGTAATCAGCCTAGCCAATCACGAAATGCCAACGATTCGCCAATATTGTTTGGATTATTTTAATAATAATATTGGACGAGTGCGCTACGAATCGGTAGAAGCTTTGCGCTTATTAGATGTAAAATGGGCAGATTGTCGCCAATTTGGTTTTGCCTTCTTTGACCAACATTATAAAGCAGGCGATTGGACACCTGAATTATTGGTCAGCACTTGCGACAGCACTCGACCCGATGTACAAGAATTTGGCAAAAAAATAATGGTTAAATTCTTTGATGAAGGAAAAGGAGAAGCTTATTTGATGCAGCTTAGCCAACATCCAAATGTATCACTTCAGTTATTTGCGACCAATTATTTACAAGATTTTGCTGCTGGTGAATTGCCCAATTTTATTCGCTTAAAACATTACTTCAAAACGGTGCTTTGTCAGCTCTATAAAGGTGGCACGACCAAAAAACGCATTTTTGATTTCATGGAAGCAGAAGCTTTAAATAACAAAGATATTGCTAGTCACGCTATTGAGATTTTAAATGAAGTGGCTTTGACGGTGGCAATACGAGATAAGGCGCGATGTATTCAGGTTTTGCATCGAATTCGACGGGCTTATCCTGAGTTAGATTCGGTATTAGCTATAGAAAGTATTCATTCTTAAAACTGATATTTCAAGTCACCAGACCATAGCCGTGAGGCTAAGAGAAGTTTCAAGTAGAAATGGAAAAATGTAGTCGGTGCGCTGCACCTAA
>CAZXYA010000345.1:0-10133 GCA_964644655.1 uncultured Saprospiraceae bacterium
AAAAGGCTTATAACGATTGGTGATTATTACAATATGCTTTATTATCGGTCTATGACAGAATCGGGCTTGCGGAAGTGGAATTATTGAATCAGGTATTCGACGAATTATCAATTTAAGATTTAAAGGACCATCGACGTTTTGGTTTCCAGAAAATGTTGAAAAACTTATTTATATGAGAGGAATTGCATTATCTGGAAGATGGGAAATTATGATGAATAATCTAAATTCCTACCAAAATAGAGGGGGACAAAACTGAATTACACCCTATTGTAAATACGAGAATATATTAACACAAATTATCATTTTGAAAAAAATTATTCGAATAATAATAAAATTTGGCTCCGAACTAGTCACTGAATTCAAATCTATACTTTGGAGATTATCATCTTCAAGTAGTGTCAAATTGAAGTTAATTGAAGGACAGGTTTTTAAATTTGTTCGTTATGGAGACATTACTAAAATGTTATATGTTAATCAACATTTAGTTAATAGAAAAAAGTCTTTTGAATATGATTCATTAGAATTGTTTAAATCCTACATCAAAGAAGGAGATGTTGTTTTTGATATAGGTGCAAATGTTGGAATTTATACAATGATAGCTGCTAAAAGTATTGGTACGAAGGGCAATATATATGCTTTTGAACCTGCTAAAGCAACTTTTCAGGCATTAAAGAAAAATGTTAACTTAAATAAATTGGATAATGTGAAAATAAATGAATTGGCACTATCTGATTCTAATGGATTCATAGAAATGGTTTCTTCGGATATATTTGATGAAACGGTATTCTATGATGCTTTTTTACATATTAAAAAAAGTGATAAAGGTAATATTAAATCAGTTAGATTAGATGATTTTGTAGCGGAGAACAAAATAACTAAGCTTGATTTTATTAAGATTGATGTGGAAGGAGCAGAATTACTTTGCTTTAAGGGTGGAATTGAGTCATTATCAAAATTTAAACCAATATTATTATTTGAGGCTTTTGAAGATTATTGCAATCGATATGATTATACTATTACAGAATTGTTAATATTTTTAGATAGTTTAGGATATGTAATCAAACAATTAAACGAATATCAGTGGATAGCAACCCACACAAAAAATAATGATGAACATTAAATCTATTATTAAAAAAGGCTTTAATTCTTTTGGCTATCTGATTGAGGCAAAAACAGGGGCATATAATAATTTTAAATGGTTAGTTGATGAAAATATTCAGACTATCATTGATGTAGGAGCAAATAGCGGACAATTTGTAAATTATTTTGGTCCTCATCTTCCAGGAGTCAAGTTTCATTCTTTTGAGCCAATTAAATCGGTGTTTGAGCAACTTAATAAAAATGTAAGTGAATATAATGTTGTAACTTATAATTTGGGATTAGGATCATCTAATGAAGAAATGGAGATTAACGTTAATACCTTTTCGCCAAGTTCTTCTATTTTAGAATTGACCGAACTTCATAAATCAAATTTTAAACAAGCAAAAGAAATAGTAGCAAAAGAACGTATTCAAATCAAGAAGATGGATGATGTTTTTGAAAACATTTCTCTAAAAGATAATGTGTTATTGAAAATTGATGTGCAAGGATTTGAGGAAGAAGTTATTAAAGGAGGCTTAAATGTTATTGATCGTTCACATATAATTGTAATTGAAGTTTGTTATACTCCTTTATATAAAGGAGAAAAAGATTTCAATTATATTTATAAACTTATGACAGGTTTAGGGTTCTCCTATAAAGGAATACTTTTAGAACAATATAAAAGTGTAACAGATGGAAAACCTCTTTATTCTGATGCTATTTTTATGAAATGATGACTTTATTTAAGACTTAAGACGATTAATTTTACTTACCTTAAATCTCTACCCTTATTCTATATTCGAGGACTTTTGAGACAACCTCTAATACCCCTTTTTCGAGGTAGCGAAGCTGCCGAGTAAGAATGTAAATTTATTAAATCAACATTCCTTATTATTACAATGTAATATCTTTAAATTACGTGACATGAAGAAAAAAAACTACTTAACTTTTAGATACATATTAAAAAGAATTGGTGTCTATATATATTGGAAATTAAATCCAGATTTGCCTTGGCTTACAAAAAAAGCTAATAATTATTTAGATGCGAATCTAAATGATTCTATGTTGGGATTTGAATTTGGTTCAGGTAGGAGTTCTATTTGGTTCGCAAATAAATTAAAAAAGTTAATAAGTGTTGAAGGGCATAAAGGATGGTATGAAAAGGTTTCGTCAAAGTTTAGTAAAGAAAATGTAACCAATATAGACTATATATTTTCAGAATTTGATGAAAAGACAGAAATTGATGCTGTAGCATACTCAAATATAATTTGCACTTATGATGATGAATATTTTGATTTTATACTAGTTGACGGAGGCCCTAGGGATTTATGTGCTTTAAACTCAATTGAAAAATTAAAGCGAGGAGGAATGCTTGTTATAGATAACCTTAATTGGTATCTACCAAGTGATTCTCTTTCTCCTCATTCGAGATCAATTAAAGATGGATGTTCTAATGAAAATTGGAAGAAGGTTTACGGTCAAATTAGTCAATGGGAGAGCATTTGGACATCAAGTGGAGTGACAGATACAGGAATATTTATAAAACCTTAAAAAAAGATAATGAATATAGCAATAATAACTGGTTCTGGAGGACTAATAGGGTCACAATCCGTAAAATACTTTAGTCAGAAAATGGATAAGGTTATCGGAATAGATAATGACTCACGAGCGTATTTTTTTGGAGAAGAAGCATCTACTTTGTCTTCTACTAAAAAATTAGAACAAGATTTTCAGCATTTTGAAAATAAGTATGTTGATATTAGAGATTTTGAAGCTTTGTCGAAGATATTTAATCAATATGGTAAGGATATAAAACTAATTATTCACACTGCGGCTCAACCGTCCCATGACTGGGCGGCTAAAGAACCTTTTACTGATTTTACTATTAATGCTAATGGTACTTTAAATTTACTTGAAGCAACTCGTTTGTACTGCCCAGAAGCTGTTTTTGTTTTTACATCTACTAATAAGGTTTATGGGGATACACCTAATTTCTTGCCTCTAGAAGAATTGGAAATGAGGTGGGAGATATCTGAAGACCATGCTTACTATAAAGAAGGAATTGATGAACAGATGAGTATTGATCAATCAAAACATTCTTTATTTGGAGCGTCGAAAGTAGCAGCAGATATTCTTGTTCAAGAGTATGGAAAATATTTTGGTATTAAAACAGGAATTTTTAGAGGTGGCTGTCTAACAGGTCCGAACCATGCGGGGACAGAACTACATGGATTTTTATCCTATTTAATGAAATGCTGTATTATTGGTAAAGAGTATACCATTTTTGGGTATAAGGGGAAGCAGGTCCGAGATAATATTCATAGTTACGATTTAATTACAATGTTTGACGAGTTTTATGAAAGACCTAGAATTGGAGAGGTCTATAATGCTGGAGGCGGTCGTTTTTCTAATTGTTCTATGATGGAGGCTATTAAGATATGTGAAGAAATTACAGGTAATAAAATGATTTACAAATATTCTGATGATAATAGGATAGGTGACCATATATGGTATATAAGTAACACTAATAAATTTAAAACACATTATCCAGCTTGGAATCAGAAATACAATGTTACTAATATTTTAAATCAAATTTTTCAATCAACCACTGCAAGCTTATCAAAAATTTAGCCGTTATATTTCAAGGAATATTCCCTTCTAAATCTGGATTAGGAGGAGGACAGAGACGAGTCAAAGATTTAACTAAAAGTCTAAGTAATGTTGTTGATAAAACTTTTCTTTTAGTTCCTGCATGGAATAATGAACCTATGGATAATCCAGAGGAAGATTATTTTCAAGTAAGAATAATGGGAAAATCTTCTGCTTCATTTATTCAGAAAAGAAGTAGTTTTATTAATGATATTGAGGAGCTTATTAAAAAAGAAGAAATTGATAGCATTCTTTTCTATAATACTTCTGCAGAGACCTTTTTTTTAAAAAAGAGACTAAAAAAGAGAGGACATACCATTCTATATGAACAGTGTGATATGCCTTCTTCTAGTAATACAGGTTTATACAGCTTTTACTTACGAATTGCCGAAAAATACTTGCCAAAATATAGTAACTTGAATATAGGGATTAGCGATTTTTTGATTAAAGATTTTAAGTTAAATGCACCTAAGATTAAAACAATCAAGATTCCTGTTTTAGTTGATAGAAGTATTTTTTATTATGATCTGGCTGCTGCAAATTCGATTAGGTCTAAATATAATATTAAAGAAGACGATATATTGATTGGTTATGCTGGAGGAACTTGGAAAGAAGAAGGATTATCATTACTCTTAGACGTCTTTGAGGATTTAAAGACAAAATACTCGAATATTTATTTAGTAATAGCGGGTAAATTAATTCAAAGTATTAATCATGATGATATTGCTGGTATTGTCAAAAATAAAAAACTTGAAGATGTTTGTATTACTCCTGGTTGGATAACAACAGAGGAGGTAAGAGCATACTTGTCTGCATCCGATATTTTAGTACTACCACAACTGAAGCACCAATTTAATGTGGCTGGCTTGCCAACTAAGGTCGCTGAATACAGTGCATTAGGAAAATCTATTGTTATATCTAATGTAGGTGATATTGATAACTATTTTACACACGATAAAGATGCTTTGTTATGTGAACCCTCAAATAAAGCAAGTTTAAGTAGGATGCTTTCACAATTAATTGAAAATAAAGATAAAAGAGAAGTCTTAGGTGAAAATGTTTTACATTTATCAAAACATGTTTTTGATTATACTAAAGCTGGTATTAAAATACAGGAGGCATTAGATTTAATTGGTAATGATTGAAAAAAAGAATAAAATTGTTTTTCTTACACCATTACCTTCGCCTTATCAAGTCGATTTATTTAATGCTATAAGCAAAGCTGGATATAATATAAAAATTATTTATACACGTAAGACTAGTCCTGGTAGATCATGGAAACCGCCTACTAATTTACATCATCCACACCTTTTCTTACCTGAATTTAGAGTTAAAAATCATTGGTATTTTAATGGTGCTATTCATAAACTTCTTAATGAAATTAGGAAATCTAATCTTTTGATTATAACACAATATTCCAGTTTTACTTTTCAGTTTGCAATGTATTTCGCCTCCTTTTTTAAAAAGAAATGGATTTATTGGAGTGAGTCTATAGGAGGTGTGCTTCACGAAGAAAGACCATTAATAAAGAGTAAGAATCTTAGCTTTTTTTTTAGAAAAATAGCGGTTTATCCAATAAAAAAATGGGCTTTTGAATGTTGGGCAATTGGAACACGGGCAAAAAAAACATTTCAAGCATATTTTCCTAATAAAAGAATTGAATTGTTTTATTACTATAGCGATTTGAGCAAATTTCGTGCTAAATCTAAGAATAGTGTAAATAATGGAAAATTTCATTTTATATATATTGGATCACTTATCTACCGAAAAGGTTTTGATATTTTAATTGATGGGGTAAGACTATTGCATGAACAGGGTATTAAAGATTTTTATGTTCATATTTTTGGAGAAGGCAACCTTAAGGCTGACATAACTGATGATGTGTCACCGTATTTTAAAATGTATGGATTTGTGAGTCATGAAGAACTAATTAGTAAGATGACAGGATTTGACGTTTTTGTGTTTCCTACTAGATATGATGGTTGGGGCTTGGCGATTATCGAGGCTTTGTCTTTGGGATTACCAGTTATATGTAGTGACAAAGCTGGGGCAGGATTAGATGTTATTGAGGAGTCTAATAATGGTTGGGTTTTTAATAATAATGATGCTAATGCTTTAAAGGAAATCATGAAAACATGTATGATTAATAAAGAATTTCCTCCTTCTGAATTTCTTAAGAAAGAAGCTAATAATTATGATATTACTAGTGGAGTGAAACAATTTTCAAAGCTACTCTCAGCATCCCTTGGTAAATGAAAATTTATTTCTCCTTATTTTTTTTGTTAACGATTCCTTTTTTAGCCGCTAATAAAAAATACAAAGCTCTCTTTTGTTTAATAATATTTTCAGCACTTTGTAGTGAATTCCAAATTTCCCTTCCAGCTGGCTCAAGGTTAACTGTAGGAAGTTATGTGGCATTATGTGTTTTTCCTTTTATTTTTCCTTTTTTCATAACCTCCTTATTTAAAAAGGATTTTTCTTTAATAAGAATATTATTCCTTGAATGGGGACTTATTGTAGTATTGGGGATAATTTTTATTTTTCTGTTCCCACCAGAAGGTTTTAATACCAAAATGTTATGGCGTGGCTTCATGGGGACAATAAGAATCTTATCAGATGCCCTTATTGCCGTGTTTATTATATTTTTATTTAAGAAGAAAAAGATTGACATTAAATATGTTATAAAGGTAATTTTTTTAGTAGCTAGCATTCAGCTGGTATTTGTACTAATAGAGTTTTTTTTTGATTTTAGAGCCAAAAGTTTTTTTGTAGAGCATATTCGATTGCTTCGTAGACCAACTGGATTATGTTATGAACCTAAGTCACTTGGAAGATTATCTTTTGGAGCATTTTTAATTATTTTTTCGCTTTTTCTTGGTAAGGCTAAAAATGTTAGGATTCGATATAAATACCTATTTGTTTTTTTGTTAACAATTGCATTAGCACAGTCACTATCGACATTCTTGGCTGGTGGACTAACTATCGTTTTTACTTTAATTTTTTTCTCATATAAAATAAAACAATTAGTTGTCAATGTGGGCTTTGGCTTGGTAGTGATTATTTGCGGTTATTTGATAACATTCAATCCGAATTTTAAATTACTACAGAATAAAGTTAATTGGGTATTACACTTAGCTGAAATAGACCAAAGCGAAGGCGAGCCCTTGATTTTTGTTTATGTTGACCATGCTGATCGTTATGTCTTAAATTTTTTCTATAATAATCCACAATATTTACTTTTTGGAACGGGACCTAATTTAATTATTTTCTTTTCTCAGAAATATGTTTCATCTTATCTTAAATCTTGGTGGATTGGCACTTTTGATGTAATGCCAACTACTATTATTTATTATTTATCAAGAAGCGGACTATTTGGGATTATTTTATATGCAAGAATCTTCTTTGCTTTGAAGAAAAAAATAAAGAAAATTAAATATCTACCTTTTAATTATTTGTTATTGAGCAGCTTTATTTTTGCTTCAATAAATAACCAAATATGGCTGTATATTAATTTAGCAATTATTTATGGCGCTTTATATTATCAACCAAATTCTCTAAAATCAATTCTTAAAAAGAAAAGTAATGTTATTCGCCTTTAGTGGTATAGATGGAGCAGGTAAGTCTACACAAATAGAATTGCTAAAAAATAAATTAGAGGCAGAAGGGCAAAAAGTGAAATTAGTCTGGGCAAGAGGGGGATATACTCCCATACTACAAGGAATGAAGGATTTGATTAGAAAAATGAGTCCTAAATCTTTGCCTAAGCCTGGTAAATCTAAGGAACGGACTAAAACTTTTAATAATCCCAAAATTAGGAAAGTCTGGCTTGTCTGTGCTATTTTGGATTTATGGTTTCTTTATGCCATAAGGTGTCGAGTGCTCTCTTTTATTGGTTATTACATTATTTTTGATAGATATGTAGAGGATACGCTAATTGATTTTCAACTAAATTTTGCAGAGGAACAAGTAGACAATTGGTTGCTGTGGAAATTTTTGGTTAAGAACGTTCCTAAACCAGATAAGCATTTTATCTTACTAATACCTGTAGCAGAATCTCAATATAGGTCTAAATTGAAAAACGAACCTTTTCCTGACTCTAAACAGGTGCTTTATAACAGATTAGAAACGTATCAACAACTAGTAAAAAAAGGTAATTATTATGAAGAAATTGATTGTTTGTTAACTATTGAAGAGATTTCTAAAAAAATTATTTCTTCTCTAAAGAAAAGCTCGCTAATAAATTAGATTCTAGTTTACCAAATATCATAAATTAAATAAAATGCCTAAAGTAATTTCCGAAAAAATAATAGAGTCTTTTTATTTTAATTTATTACATAAGTTATTACAAAAAGAGATAATAAACAAAGATATTAATATTCTAATTGTAGGAGGAGGGAGTTTTGACATAGAGGTTTTTGAAGCACATGGCTTTAAAAATATAACATTGTCAAATATAGATGAGGGTCAGATTAATGACGGAGTAGTAGCTGATGGAACTAAATTACCCTATGGGGATAAGACATTTGATATAGTAGTAGCACATGCAACAATCCACCATATGGATAAACCACATTCTTGTATTTGTGAAATGTATCGCGTTTCGAATAAACTTATGTTTTTCATAGAGAGTCAAGATTCTTTTTTTATGAAAATGGCAGTTAGCATTGGACTTGTAGAACAATTTGAGTCGAACGCTATCAGAGATTCTGGATTTGAAAGAGGTGGAGTAAATGATTTGCCAATCCCCAATTATGTTTATAGGTGGACTAAACGCGAAATCATTAAACTATTAAATTCTTATGAACCTAGATACCAGCATCATATTGATTATCTTCCACATTGGAATTTTAATTCAAAAAGAGTTTCTAGAAGAATTGCTGATAGATATCCCGTATTAGAGAATAAGTTGGTATTTATACTTATAGATTTTTTATTGATTGTATTTAATTTTTTTTTTAAAGGTCAAGGAAATGAATTAGCAGTAATTATCAGAAAGGATTTGTCCAAAAAGCAACCTTGGATAATTAAAGAAAACAATAAGTATTATTTTGATAAATCATTTTCTACAAAAGATATAATTAATGCCTCTAGGTAGTGTAATTGATGTCATAGAATTGCTTGTTTAATGAAAATAGACCTACTTTTAAAAAGAGAAAATGCTTTAAAGATTATTAGTGATACCTTAATAAAGTATTGGAAAAAAAGATATGATTTAGAGATTGAATCTAGTAGTTCAAAAAAAAAATCTTTTGAATTACAAATTAATTCAAAATTAAATTTTATAAGCTTTCGAGAAACTAATAAGGAAGAGTTTGGGGTAATAAAGAAAGAATTTGGCAATGGTACTAATTTATTGAAATTACCCTTACAACAGTTTTATGTTTTTTTAGCTTGTTCACGTTGGTTTAGAAGTTTTTTTAAAACTCACCATCTTTTTTTTAAAACTAATCGAAAAATTGAATTTAATAAGCAATTAATTATCGGTGGAAATCACCGAATTAGAATTAATTCAAGAAAAGATGGCATATCTACGGTAATTCTTAAGGAAGGATTTGCTGAAAGTTGGATGAAAAACGAGATAAACTTTAGACTTAGTCACCAACATCTTGAAGAATTGAACTTAATAGCTTACGATACAAATTATACTTGGTTTGATGAACCTTTTATCGAAGGTACACCATGCAATAGAATTCTCCAATCAACTAAAAGAGAGGCAATTAAAAAAGAAGCATTAATTTATCTTAAAACCAAAATTGCCAAACCTAATTTAAAAGAGGTTTATGTAAGAGAATATTGGAAAACTAAGATTGATAATTTATTGACTCGTATTCATGTTATTAATAATTTTATACCTGGAATTAAAGAAGATTTAATTGAGTTACTTGGAAAACTAACAGCGACTTTTTCTGAATTGAAGGATAATTCTAAAATATATTTGACTTATACGCATGGGGATTTTCAACCTGCCAATATTTTAGAAGTTTCTGGTGAAATGAGAATTATTGATTGGGAAGAAGTAACAATAAGAACTTGTTATTATGATTTGATTATATGGATACTTGATTTACGTAGAAAACAGCTTACTAACCAAGAATTATCTAAGCTATATATTGATTTTAGTCGTTTAGAAGAATGGCTACCTACTAATTTAGCTTCTTGGAAGGATACTTGTTTTTTATGTTTCTGTTTAGAAGAAATTATATTTAGATTTAATGATTATTGTAATAATTCATTTTATAAATCAGGAAATGAGTTATCTTCAATTTTAAAAGAAACTAAACAATTTATAAAAAGTAATTATGGATAAATTATATGTTCATTATGGTTGTGGAACTTATGCACCAAAAGGATCATAGACCGATAATGCACCATATTTTTATTATATTGTGGCTATGGAAGAACAA
>CAZXYA010000346.1:0-10124 GCA_964644655.1 uncultured Saprospiraceae bacterium
GGTTTAGCTATAAGTCTTGCCATGTTTGCGCAAGAAATAATTGCTAACAAACTAAAACAAAGCCGTTCCCCTTACAAAAAGAGAACGGCTTTATTTTAAAATAGACTTTATCAAATCATATACCGTTACCTGTTATTCGATCAGAATAATAGAAGAGACGACGATAATTATAATAAAGATTAGGTTCATATTGCTATTTTGATTAATGAGTAGCAAAAGTGAAAAAAAATTATAACAATTGCAAAGAAAAATAGATTTGTTTGAGGAAAAGGGAAACTTCGCTAGTAATCATCGCTCATACAACTCAATAGGCAACTCGTCAGGATCAAAAATAAAACTAAACTGCTTACCCGTAAATTCATCTATTCTAATAGGTTCGGCAGCAATACCTTTAGTTTTTAAAGTCGCTAAAACATTCAGCAAATCATCGACCTCAAAAGCCAAATGTCGGAGTCCTGTACCTTCTGGTCGAGTTAATCTTTTGGGCGGATTAGGGAAAGAAAATAATTCTATGATATAATTGTTATTTAAGGCAAGGTCTAGTTTATAGGATTGCCTTTCTTTGCGATAGATTTCTTGAATGGGGTTTAGTCCTAAAATATCTACATAGAAGGCTTTGGATTTTTCGTAATCGGAAGCAATGATGGCGATGTGGTGGATTTTGTTTAATAAAGTAGACAAATATTTTTATCTTTTATGAGGATTTATAGAATAGATGATTTGCCATTTATAAATTGAATCACTAGTTTATTTCTTTTTTAATTTTTGTTGTAACTCCTGTATTAATTTATCTTTTTCGTCTATGGCTTTGTCCTTCTCATCTAATATTTTCTGAAAGGCAATCCGTTCATTTTCAACCATTGCGTTAACCGTACGCCATGCTTCTTGTTCTATTTCAATTTTTTTGCGGGCTTCAGGGTCAATACCAGAGTGGTGTAGTATTTCAGTTATTAACTTTATCTCTTCTTCATCGGTAGGATGTTTATACTCTTTAGTTACACGGCTATCATCAATAAAATTAGATTGTTGAAAAACACTTAATAATTTATCTAACCTTGATTTATATCGGTCTGTGATGCGGTCAACCTGGACAACATAGCTATCATGCGTTAATTTTTCAATGAATTCACTTTTGACGCCAATAATTCCTTCATTAATTAAGTCTTTGTATTGTCGTTCTACATGAATACAAGCGCTATCAATTTTGGGTAATTTAAATCCTAAAATATAGATTGTTGTTATTGGTAAGACTTCTTTTTGATTGTTTACTTTATCTTCTTTTTTGTATTGTTCTGCTAGATAATTGCGAAATCGCATTAAATCTATATGATTTTTGGCTTTTTGTATTTCAATTAGTACTTTTTTTGTAGTTCCGTCGATTGTTTTGATGAGAGCAACAAAATCTAAGCGATAAACGGCTAATCCTGCAAACTGGTGGGTATAGGTAAATTCTTGTGGTTGTAAATCCACAGATAGTACCTGTTGATTTAATAAAGTGCTAATGAAAAACTTGGCAACTTTTTCATTTTCCATCAATCTTTTAAAAACCACATCATATATCGGATTGGCTATTATCATGACTTTTGTTTTCTACAAATTTACAATTTTTTAGGGTAATTTATTTGTCTGGGCATTCTTGACCGAGCTATATTACTTTCCTTGCAACTTATCATGAATCTTCAATACCTGTGGCACTAAAGGCGCACTTCCATCATTCAAAATAATATAATCGGCTAATTTTATTTTTTCTGCATCAGGCAATTGTTTGTCAATTCTTGCTTTGATGGCTTCTACCGTCGAATTATCTCGTTTCAAGACTCGTTCAATTCGAATGTCCTCTGGTGCGACCACCAAAATGGTTTTATCCATTTGCAAATGTCCTTTGCTTTCAAATAAAATCGCAGCTTCTTTTAAAGTGTATGGCACGCCTTCCTGCGCATTATGCCAATCCACTCCATCTTGATACATGGCGGGATGCACAATATGATTGAGTTTTTCTAATTCTTTTTTATCCGAAAAAACGATATTGGCAATATAAGCTCGATTATAACTGCCATCAGGTAAGTAAGTTTCCTCGCCGAAGGTTTCTATCAGTTTAGTTTTTAATACTTCATTTTTGACAATTAGCTCTTTGGCTTTATCATCTGCATAATAGATAGGAATACCAAGTAATTCAAATAATTGGCAAACGGTTGTTTTGCCGCTGCCTATGCCGCCTGTGATGCCTACTTTTTTCATAATACTGGTTGCTGGTTGCTAGTTGCTGGTTGCTAGTTGACGAACACAACTAACTACTAGCAACCAGCAACTAGTTTATTGATACCCAAAACGCTTTAAAACGTTCTCATTATCCCGCCAATTCTCCTTAATCTTCACATATAATTCTAAATAAACTTTGGTATCCAAGAATTTTTCAATGTCCTTTCTAGCTTCTGTGCCTAATTTTTTAATCGCTGCGCCACCTTTGCCAATAATGATAGGCTTTTGCGTTTTGCGATTAACATAAATATGGGCTTCTATTCTAGTGATGGCTTCGCCTTTATTGGTGGTATCTTCTTTAAAAGAATCCACTATGACCTCGCAAGAGTAGGGGACTTCTTTTTTATATTGCTGTAAGATTTTTTCTCTTATGATTTCGCTGACAAAAAATCGTTCTGGTTTATCTGTTAATTGATCTTTGGGATAATAGACAGGGCCTTCTGGGGTATTGTCCAAAATTAGTTCTAATAATTTTTCTGTATTGGTTTGATTCAAAGCAGAAATAGGCACCGTTTCTTTAAAATTGATCCAACTATTCCATTTTTTAATTAAATCAGTTATTTCCTCGTCCGTACTTTGGTCGGTTTTATTAATCACCAAAAACAAGGGGACTTTTAATTTTTTTAAGCGAGTAACCGTTGGGCCATCTTCTTCATATTGGTCATATTTATCGGTGACAAATAACATAACGTCGGAATCTTCAAACGTAGACGACACAAAACGATTCATTGCTTCGTGCATTTTATAGCCTACTTCTACTACGATGCCTGGTGTATCCGAGAAAACCAATTGATAATCGTCCTCGCTGACGATGCCTAAGATACGATGTCTAGTCGTCTGAGGCTTACTGGTAATAATAGACATCCGTTCACCTACTAAAGCGTTCATCAGCGTCGATTTACCAACGTTTGGTCGGCCAATGATATTTATAAAACCTGATTTGTGCATTTTTTTAGTTGCTGGTTGCTAGTTGCTAGTTAAACCTAATCGCCTTTACGGGGCTAATTTTAGTAATTAAATAAGTTGGGATGATTAAAAAAGTGACGGTCAATATGAGTGTTCCAATATTTAAAGCTAAAATGGTCAATACCTTCAGATTAATGGGGGCGTAGGATAAATAATAATTTTCCTCTGATAATTTGATGAAATGGAAATAATTTTCCAGCAAACAAAAGCCAATACCCAACAAATTTCCATAGAGTAAGCCTAATCCAATGATATAAGCAGCATGATATAAAAAGATTTTCCGGATCGTCCAATCCGTTGCACCGATGGCTTTCAACGTTCCAATCATATTGGTTCGTTCCAAAATCAAAATGAGTAAGGCAGTAATCATATTAATAATACAAACCGCAATCATCATTGTTAAAATAACGACTTCATTAATATCTTGGAAATCTAACCAACCGAAGAAAAAGTTTAAGAGCGTTTTGATATTTTGGCCCCATAAATGACTAGGAATTTTATCATAAACATACTCCGTCATGATTTCTAAATCATCCAAATCATCTAAGATAATTTCAAAACCACCAACTTGATTGGGCGTCCATTTATTCAATTGCTGTAAAAATCGAATATCTACCAAAGCAAATCCCTTATCAAAATCAACTAAACCTGTTTTGAAAATCCCAGTTACGGTGAGTTTACGCCCGATTTGCCCTTCACCTTCCCTAAAATAAACGATGAATTGTTGGCCTACTTCTACCTTTAAGCGATCAGCCGTTTGCTGCGAAATCATAATTCCTCGTTCCGCTTTGGCACTTTTTAAAGGCAATAATTCCCCTGACTGTAGAAACTGTTCCATAAATTCCCAGTCGTAGTCGTCTCCCAATCCTTTAATCGCAATGCCTTCAATGGCATCATCGGTTTGGATAATACCCGGTTTAAGGGCATATACTTGAATGTGTTTGACGCCTCCTTTGGTAGCTGTTTCATAATCACCGGGCAAATTTATGCCAAAGATAGCCCTTTTAGCTAGGTACTCTATTTGCCCAACCTCCGCAATATCGTGATAAAAATCTTGGTCTTTATCAATAGGAATATCAGATTCTAAAGCGATATTTCTACTATTGGCAGCAGCGGCAGCAGTAATCTGAATATGCCCATTAAAGCCAAATATCTTGCTGCTAATTTCTTTTTTAAACCCACTAATCATAGCGGTCGCTCCAATCATAACCGCTAGACAAACGGCAATGGCAGCAATCGCAATGCGAATAATCATCCTTGAAAAGGATTGTTTATTGGCTTCGGCAACTTTTTTGGCTATGAAGTATTCTAAATTCATTTATTTACAAGATAACATGATTTTTCAAGATTAACAGGATAAGTCTTATCAGATATAAAAGGGTATCGCTCTAAAATTGGCTGTAGCAAATTGGTTAACTACTAGCTTGTCAAATCCGTTACTAATATTAATCCGTTGCTAATTTTTTCAGCAACCCTTTAATTTTATAAGAGGATTAGATTAACAAAAGATTTTATCACATTTAGCGGATGCGTTAATATTTGTCAAAAGTGCCAAAATTTTGCTCTTTTTATTGCTAAAGATTAGGTTGCAAAATGGCTACAGACAGTATCGAGGTGATGCCCCTTTATTTTTTGATTAGGGAGCAGGTAATAAATAAGGTACCCAAAATGATAGATTTATTTTGTTCTTATTCAAGGCGCTAAAAACGGAGTTATGCCTTCGCATAATGAGTATTTTAGCAACGCAGAAGAAGGGCAAAAGAAAGCTGTCAGATGGGTAGGTTATATTTTACCTGTTCCCTTACTGTTTATTTTGCCTATTGTTTAACGGTAAAAGTACTATTTTACCAGAAAAGAAAAAGGAGAAAAATTCAAGACCATTGGAATTTTTCTCCTTTTGTTATTTTTAACGAGGATGTCTTCAATAAATTGTGACTATTGCAGTAATTCTCAATTCATCGTTTATCATTCATCGTTCATCGTTTTACTATCTCCCGTCATTCTTTTTCTTCTTTTTAAAAGGGTTGAAATCTTTCAATTTATCTTTTACTTTATCTATTTCTTTTCCAATAGTTGTATCTTTTAAAATACTGCCTGCATCTTCTAATTTAGGCAAGCCAATTTGACCACCAGACTTTAGCGAGTCCAAAGCATTTTTGGCGGTTTCTTTAGCGGTTTCCTTTATGACTTCTACTTTTTCATTGACTACTGCAGTAACCGTATCTTTTAGAGCTTCTGTTTCTGCTTTAACAGAATCGACGGTATTATTCAAGACGGTTTTAGCAGAGTCAACCGCTTGATTAACGGTTGCTTCTACTGCTGCTTTTGTGGCATCCTGAACAGAGGTTTCGCCATCAGCAGCTACAGGAATGATATTGAATTCTGGGTCAGTTATAGAACCTGTTAAATCTATTTTTAAGCGAACAAATTCACCATTGGCTAAATTAATCCCTTTTTTATTAGCCGCTTTTGCAATGGCATCCCAAGCATTATTAGCGGCTTTGGAGATACCTGTTTTTTCTAATAATTTTCTGGGCACTTTCGCCTTTACGACATATTCCATTTCTTGCGTCAAGCCATGTTTTCCTTGAATTAGGAAGGTCATATCGTCGATTTTATGTTCAAATTCTCTGACCGTTAAAAAACCATTTTTAACTTCTATCCAGTTTTTAGAATCTCTAAGTTTTAGTTTTTTAACTTTATCTTCGATATTTAATTTTTCACTTAAATCTTTTAATGGCTTAAAGCCATCTACCACGCCTTCTAAGGTATGAAAAAAGCCATTTAAATTTAGGGTACTTAAATCTGGAATCATGTCTTTACCCAAAATACCATTCATAGATAGTGTTGTGTTGAATTTGCCATCAATGAATTTGCCAATAGGCGCTAATTTTTCAAAAGTATTAAAAGTATTAAAAGCTTTATTAAAATTTAAGGCTTCCAAAGTAGTTTTTATATCAAACTTAGGTTTACTTAAATCTTGGGTATTATAAGCACCATCAAAAGATACATCACCGCCTAAAATTTTACCTTTTACATCTTTCATCTCCGCTGTACTTTCTTTGACTACTACATCCCCTTTAATATTGGTTAAATCAAAATTAGTATAGCTAACTTTTTTTAAATTAGAACTAATCGTGAGGTCAATATTATCTGGTACCAGAATAACTTCCATGGCTTCTGTTGTTTCGGTTTCTTCCATTTCGGTCATAAATTGGTTTAGATCTAAATAATTAGACTTTAAATCAATATTACCTGTGAGCGTTTCATTATCTAGGGCATAGCCAATTAAATTATTGAGGTTTCCAGAGGCTTGTATATCGCTTTGATCAATTTTAGTGTAAAAATTATCAATCATCGTTCGCTTAGGATTAACGGTACCGTCAAAGGTAAAATCCTTCATTTTATAGACATCATAATCTAATTGTTTGATATTGGCATCTACATTAAAATCGAATCTATCGAACACTTCCGTAGTCGCTTCCTCAGCTGTTAAAACGACTTTTGGTTGCTTATCCTGCGTATTAAAAAATCCTACTTTTGGTGCAGTTTCCGTTTCTTCGACCAACCATTCATTGGCATTAAAATAATTGGCGTTTATTTTAAAATTTCCTTCCATCGTCTTTTCTGGGCTGAAATAAGCCAGTAGATTAAAAATGCTACCTGATGCTTTTATATCACTTTGTCCTAAATTCGCCTCAAAATCATCCAGCTTAATACGTTGTGGACTAAAGTTCGTTGCTAGTGATTTGATATTGATTGTTGGCAATCCATCTTGCTCAATCAGTAAGTCTGCAGCGGCTAGGGTTCCTCGCATATCAATAGCATCATATTGGGCTTGCTCTATTTGTGACATAGACGCATTGATATAAAAATCAGATTCAATCACGCCACTTAAACTGTTGACCCCTTCCAATGGAACTGCTTTTGCTATATCTTCCAAATCAAGTGTCCCTCTAACTTCTGTTTTTAATTGTGGATTAGAAATAGGATTCCTTAAATTAAAATTACCTGCAAAAGGATTATCTCCTAATTTGAATTCAAATTGAGGAATTCGGACGATTAAATCATCAAAATCAGAACTTGGGCTATTAATAGTAATATCTGTGAAAATGGACTTTAAAGCCAATGGTAAATCAGGGTATTGCACATTTCCATTATCAATTTGAGTGGTGATTTTAAAAGCAGGAAAAATATTTTTTGCGGCATTATACGTTCCAGCCAGCAAACCATTTAAGGCCATGTTTCCTTCAATTTTAGCATTAGCATAATCAGCAGTATAAGCAGAAGGAATAATAGACCATAAATTTTTAAAGCTATTTTGTGGCGAACTAAAACTTAAATCCATTACATATTCATTATCGTTCATATCCACCATTCCATCTGCTTTAATGGTCAAAGCATTCAATGCTAAGACATTATCTTTTAAAGTGAAGAGCAGTTCATTGATGTTCATATTAATAGTGGCATCCAAATCTGCTTTTGCTTTACGCAAATAAGTCATACCTTCCATTTCAACGGTCAATGACTCCACTTGCGTCTGAGTTACTAAATCAAAAATAGATTCAGAAAAATCACCACTTCCGGTATGATTTAAATGGAGCATTTCCATGTCAAAATCAAGACTTTCATCTATATAAGTCAATTGCCCATTTTTGATAGCATATTGCTCCATTTCGACTAAATAGGAAACTGGTTCTGCATTTTCGGGTGTTTCAGAAGGTTTGGCAATATCCCAATTGGCTTGCCCATTTTTTAGCACCCTTATATTGACGACTGGACTTTCTAGTGTGAAAGTTTCAACAGGGATAGAAGCTGAATTGCCCCAAATTTTCCAGAAATCTAATTCTAGTTCGGCAGCAGGTGCGCTAAATAAACGAGTGCCTGCAAATTCATTAATACCATCCACCGTTAAATCGTCTATATGCAAACTAAGGGCGGGGAAATTTCGCAATAACGATAATTCCACATCCTTAAAATCAACCTTTGCATTGAGTGATTTATTGGTTTCGGTTTTAAGAATATCGACAATTTTATCTTTATAAAAAATAGGAATGGCAATGGCGGCTATTAAAAATAGCACCGAAAAAAAGCCTAGTATTTTAAATATATTTTTGATTAATTTCATGTTGTTAGTGTGACTTCCGAAAGTCATCGGAATTTTAAGATTAACAGGATTTATAACTTAGGAACGATTCAAAAATAATTTTACATTTTAAAATTGCAACTTATTGATTGTCAGTAGTGGTTTTTAATTTTAATTCATTCCTTACCTCATTTTACTATAAATCCATCGTTTTAAAAAAACAGTTTATTGTTCTATTGACTGTGATTTTTTTAATGGTCACAATATTAATCACTTTTTTTATAAGGTATTAATACAGCGTTTGTTTGATGAATAGATGATTTTTGTGGTAGGAATACATAAAAAGGGTGGCGAAAAGGAAGACTTTTAAGTTTTCTTTAACGAGTTTAAATAAAAAGAGCTTCCAGCACTTCGAGTGCTGGAAGCTCTAAGCTTCAAATAGGAGGTTGAAGGGGCTTATGCTTTAACTTTATCAGAAGCTGGCAAAGCTATCTTAGTTCGACCGATACTTTGATAAGCAAAATTTAATTCTTCCATCTGTTCTAAGCTATATAAGTTTCTACCGTCGAAGATGACGGCTTCGTTCAATAATTTTTTAATGACTTTGAAACTTGGTGTTCTAAAGACGCTCCATTCTGTTAAAATAATGAGGGCGTCAGCATCAATTAACGCTTCATTTTGATCGCCACAAAGCTGGATTCTATCTCCAAACTCTTTGGCTACATTATCCATTGCTTCAGGGTCAAAGGCTTTGATTTTGGCACCTGCTTCTAACAGTTCTTCGATAATGTATAAGGCTGGGGCCTCTCTAATATCATCTGTATTAGGTTTGAAGGCAAGTCCCCAAATAGCAAATGTTTTGCCGGTTAAATCTTTTCCATAATGGTTTTGAACTTTCTCCACCATTACAGATTTTTGGATTCGATTCACTTGCATGACTGATTTCAAAATTTTAAAATCATAATCATACTGACTAGCTGTTTTAGCCAAGGCTTGTACATCTTTTGGAAAACAACTACCACCGTAGCCGACACCAGGGAATAAGAAGCGCTTGCCAATTCGAGAATCACTTCCCATTCCTTTCCGTACATCATCCACATCTGCGCCTACCTTTTCGCATAAGTTGGCAATTTCATTCATAAAGGAAATTCTGGCAGCTAAATAAGAATTAGCAGCATATTTGGTCATTTCTGCGGAGCGCTCATCCATGAAAATAACAGGATTACCTTGTCTGACAAATGGATTATACAGGCGTTCCATCACTTTTCTAGCCCTATCAGAGTTCGTACCAATGACGACTCGGTCAGGTTTCATGAAGTCATCTACAGCGACACCTTCTCTTAAAAATTCAGGGTTAGAAACGACATCAAATAAGTCTAAATCTAACCTTTTAGCTAATATATCATGTACTTTTTGAGCAGTCCCCACAGGAACGGTACTTTTATCTACAATCACTTTATAGTCGGTAATCAATGCAGATAAATCTCCAGCCACGCCTAAAATATAAGACAAATCTGCTGACCCATCTTCCCCAGGAGGTGTTGGTAAGGCTAAAAAGATGATTTCTGCATCTTTAATAGCTTCCGCCAAATTTGTTGTAAAATTTAATCGACCCTGTTTGGTATTTCTATCAAATAAAATTTCTAAACCAGGCTCAAAAATAGGGACTTCCCCATTTTTCATCCGCTCTACTTTTTGCTTGTCAATATCAACACAAATAACGTGATTGCCTGTTTCTGCAAAACAAGTTCCTGTGACTAATCCAACATAGCCCGTACCTACAACTGTAATGTTCATTCTTTGAAAATTTTAA
>CAZXYA010000347.1:0-10100 GCA_964644655.1 uncultured Saprospiraceae bacterium
TTCCTGTTCCTGGAAAAATAGAAGCGGAAGATTTTGAAACGCAAGTTGGCGTAGAACTAGAGAATACAACAGATACAGGTGGTGGCCAAAACATTGGTTTTTTAGATCCAGGCGATTTTTTAGATTATTTTATCAATGTCGCACAAGCAGGCACCTACCAAGTTGATTTTAGAACTGCCGCACTAAGCGAAATAGGAGAAGTCGAGTTGCAATTGATTGATGCTAATGGCAATGCTACTCTTTTAAAAAATCTTACTTTCCCAGTTACAGGTGGTTGGCAAACATGGACCAATACAATAGCATCCATTAGTTTACCAGCAGGTGAATTACAACTTAGAATCCTTATTATTGCGGCCCCATTTAATATCAACTGGTTTGAATTTTCCTTTTTGACAAGTACCAAGAATATTTTACCAATTACTGACTTTCAATTATTTCCAAATCCTGTCAATGAAGTGTTTTTTATAAAAGGAAATTTGGAAGAAACCCAAAATGTGTCTTTACAGTTGGTTAATTTATTGGGGCAAACCGTCCTACAAAAAGACTTAGGAAATACTAAAACTATTCAGGAAACTGTTGATTTAAATGCCGTTCCAAATGGTGCTTATATGTTGGTGCTACAATCGGATAGTGGGGAACGAATTGCTTATAAGGTTTTGAAGAATAAGGAGTAAATTAATGCTTGTATAAATCCGTTGGGAAACTAATTCGTTGGGCATAAAAGAATTTACCCAACGGATTAATTTCCCAACGGATAAACTAGAAAAAATGAAATACTTACGCTTTACTTTCCTCCTTTTCGCATTCTTTGAATTACTAGGAGCTATCAGAACTTTTAACTCGACCCCTGATTCAATTAATGCTCGGTTTGGAGGGGAATATATTACTCCAGAAAGTATGCACTTCGTCTTTCTTTTTGGAGCAGCTATTTTGTCACTAGCCATTGCTTCCGTTTTTGGATTTTTCACCAAAGATAGAACCGCTCGAATTGGACTTTGTCTTGCTTTTATTTGTTATAATGCCTTTGCAGCCTATGCCTGTTATAAAGGATTAATTATAACAGAGACTTTTCGAGTAGGACTTACGGTGCATAGTGTTTTATTAGTACTTTTTATGTTTACGATTGGAGACCTAATTAAAAATAAAGGAACTTAATTTTGCAAAAATTGCCAAAGGTGGGTAAATACAACCACTCAATCATATAATAATCGTAACTATTCACCACTAAAGTATAGTCAACTAACTTTTTCTACTATTTAGTTATTTAAGTTCATTTAGCGAGCTTTAATTATTACTTAATTCAAGTTGCGGATAATTAATTGGTAGCACAGACTTTTAGTCTGTCTGGGATTTAGGTTAGCAGGCTAATAATTTAGTCTACCTAACAGGTCTGAAGACCTGTATCCAGAACAGGATAAATCCTTCCGATGAATCGGAACAAGTTGTGCTACCAGTTTTTGACTTGTCTGTAACTTGAGTTACTTATATGAACTTAAATAACTAAATGGTAAAAATAAAGAAGACGATTAATTATGCTGAATAGTTACTAATAATCATCCAATCCCTTATAAAACCAAAGCAGGTTCTGGTATCTCAATATCCATAAAATCAGGCTGTTCATAAACAATATCTTGCCACATCGGCGAAAAACTAAAATGACCAGCTAATGGAAAACCTACCTCATAGTTTCTAGTGTTCAAGGCAACTTCATGACTGATTTTAATAGGTTCTGATCCTGTCGCTTCTGCTAATAATTGTGATTGACAGGTACGTTCCATTGTCACAAACCAAAAAATACATTCTTCAATACTATGACCGACTGTTAATAAACCATGATTTTGAAGAATGACCGCTTTTTTGTCTCCTAAGGCTATCCCAATTCTATCTCCTTCACTTAAGTCATTGACCACGCCCATATAATCATCATATAAGCCATGATCTTGATAAAAAATACAAGAATCTTGGGTTAAAGGATCTAATAATTTACCAAAAGCGGACCAAGTCTTCCCATAAACAGAATGGGTATGTGCAGCAGCAATGACATCTGGTCTTGCCTTATGGATGGCCGCATGAATAGCAAAAGCTGCTCTATTTAAATTGGTATGTTTTCCTGCTACTATTTCTCCTTCCTCGTTGACCAAAATAAGGTCAGACATCTTCATGCGTTTGAAAGATACTCCAAAAGGATTCACCCAAAAACAATGAGGATATTCAGGGTCTCTACAGGTAATATGTCCAGCAACACCTTCTGAAAAACCAAATTTACCACAGATGCGATAAGCCCCTGCTAAGACTTTTTTCAAGTGATGTCTCTTTTGTTCTATACTATCAAATTTAGGATAGGAAATCATTTTTTCAATGCCCGGTGGGTTTGATACAGCCATTTTAATTAAATTTTATTAGGTTAAATACATTTCATCCTTAAGCTCCCTCTCCCGCCCGAGCTATGAAATAACGAAGAGCGGTAATTTTTATTTTTCTTAGGGTAGTGTAAGGTTTAAGTTCAACAAATATCGTAAATTTTGTAAGAAAAGGTTAGAATCTAAAAATAATAAACAATAAAATATTTTAAAATTATATATTTATTTTATTTTAACTTTAGCTAATAATAAAATACCTAATAAGAAAAATAAAGATAAAGTGACAATACTATTACGCATTCCTCCAGTAATTTGATCAATTAGACCAAATGCAAGAGTACCTGTTACAATAGATATTTTTTCTAATACATCGTAAAAACTAAAATAGGAAGTTACATCTGAAGTATCTTCGGGAAGTAATTTTGAATAAGTTGCTCTTGATAAGGATTGTACGCCGCCCATTACTAAACCAACAAAAGCAGCTATGATATAAAATTGCCATTTAAGGGTAACAAAATAAGCGGTTAAGCAAATGCCTATAAATATGATAGCTGTAATAATTAAAGCAAAAATATTTCCTTTTTTCTCAGATAACCAAGCGAAGAAATAAGCGCCTCCAATGCCAATAAACTGCAATAATAAAATAACAGTAATGAGTTCTTGTAATTCAAATCCTAATTCTTTTTCTGCGAAAGTGGCAGCTAAGAAAATGACTGTTTGTGCGCCAGCGCTTATGCAGAAAAATGCTCCTAAAAATCGTTTAATTGAACTAGCCTTTTTTACCTTTTTCCATACTTTAAGTAATTCTGCCATGCCTTTGGCAATCAAATTTCCTTCGGAAGGGATATTGGCATCAGTTGGTAAACGCCGAAAAGCAATTTGTGCGAAGCCAATCCACCAGACGCCAACCATTAAAAAAGCAATTCGAGTAGGTAAAAAACCTTCCGTAGGCAATCCAAATAAAGCAGGTTTTAAAATGACCACTAAATTGATAACTAATAAAATGATACTGCCAATATACCCATAAGCAAAACCTTTGGCAGAAATCCGATCATATTGATCTTCGGTAGCAATATCTGGTAAATAAGAATTATAAAATACCAAGCCTCCTGCAAAACCAATCATGGCTAGCATATAGCCAATAATGCCTACCCATAATTGCCCCATGCCTTCAAAAAAGAATAAAGAGAGGCAAGCTAAAGAGCCTAAAGTCGTGAAAAAACGCAGAAAGAACTTTCGTTTACCTCCATAATCAGCGATACCAGATAATAAGGGTGAAAAGAGCGTGATAATGAAATAAGCCGCAGAAGTAGCAAAGGCATAAATAGCGCTATTAGAAATATTAGCACCAAAAATAGGGATGATGTCATCGGTAATAGCAGTAAAGTAACCAGGGAATATAGCGGCCGTAATAACTAAGGCAAAGGCAGAATTTGCCCAGTCGAACATTGCCCAACCGTTAATGGTTCTTTTATCGTTTAGTGTAATTGCAGTTTTAGTACTCATATAATTTAGGTTTTTCGGTTAACTTTTACTCCTTATTGATTGTTCATTTTATGAACGTTGTATAGGCCATGAAGTAATAAGCAACCTGTGCCACAAGGTAACCGCATTTTTGTCAATATAGGTATCTCGAACAATTTTTTTTGATTATTTTTTCTACGAATCCATTCTTTTTTCGGTCAGAAGGTTTCTTTCCCTATAGAAAATGGTCGAATGGACTTAAATAAAAAATCCTTTGCTAAAAGCTGCGTTTAAGTCAGCAAACCTTATTAATTTTGCCGCTTCTTTTAAAATAATAATATAACGATGACACTAGCACAGCTTAAAAAGCGGTATCAAGCATTAAAAAATCAAGGATTGAACTTAGATATGACTAGAGGGAAACCTAGTCCAGAGCAATTAGATTTGAGTTTACCTATGCTTGGATTAGTAGGACCAGATAATTACACCTCGGAAGAAGGCGTAGATTGTCGGAATTATGGAGGATTGGATGGCTTGAAAGCAGCTAAAGCCTTGTTTTCGTACTTTTTAGAAGTGAAAGAATCTGAAGTCATCATCGGGGGAAATAGTAGTTTGACCCTAATGCATGATACAATGGTAAACGCCATGCTTCACGGTTTCACAGCCGATGGACCTTGGCTAAAACAACAACCAAAATTCATTTGTCCAGCACCAGGTTATGATCGACATTTTAATGTTTGTCAACACCTAGGCATCGAACTAATTACTGTTGATAATAATCAGGATGGTCCAGATATGGATCAAGTAGAAGCTTTGGTCGCAGCAGATCCGTCTATAAAAGGTATTTGGATTGTACCTAAATATGGGAATCCAACAGGTGGAATTTGTTCAGAAGAAATAGTGAATAGGTTAGCGACTATGAAAATAGCAGCTAGTGATTTTAGAATTTTTTGGGATAATGCCTATACGGTTCACCATTTAGATGGGGTAAAACCTGCCTTAAGCAATATCCTAGAAGCTTGTCAAAATGCAGGAAATCCAGATAGAGTTTTCTTATTTGGGTCAACTTCCAAAATTACCTTTGCAGGTGCTGGGGTGGCTATGATGGGAGGAAGTGAGGCCAATATGGATTGGGTCAGATCGCATATGAAAATGCAAACGATTGGTTCTGATAAAATGAATCAATTACGACACATTCGATTTTTTGGATCAATGGAGGCGATTCATCAACACATGGCAAAACATGCAGCTATTCTTCGCCCTAAGTTTGATATGGTCTTGTCCGTTTTGAATAAAGAATTAGGTGGAACAGGTTTGGCGGATTGGAATAATCCGCAAGGGGGCTATTTTATTAGCTTAAATACTCGTCCCAATCGAGCAAAAAGAGTGGTTCAATTGGCGGCCGAAGCAGGGGTTAAGCTAACAGGTGCAGGGGCTGCTTTTCCTTATAAAAAAGATCCACAAGATCGTAATATTAGAATTGCTCCTTCTTTGCCAGCTATTGGGGATTTGGAGAAGGCAACGGAGATTTTGGCGGTTTGTATTCAGTTAGCGGATGCGGAAGGGTAAGTTTTATTTTAGCCTACCTTAGCAAATAAAATTGGAAAATGAAAAGTAACCCTAAAAAAATACATTGCTTCTCAGATGATATACTATCTGACTTAGATGCCGTAGATATTGCTGCTTTAATTAAAAATAAAACAGTAAAGCCAATAGAAGTAGTCACCGCCACAATTGAGCGTGCCAAGAAAGTAGAACCGCAACTTAATGCCATTGTTACAGATTGTTTTGACAAAGCTTTAATGATGGCTGAATCTCCCAAAGCAGGATTTTTTTCAGGCATACCTATGTTTATTAAGGACTTAACTTTGGTAGAAGGGATGCCCACTTACTTTGGGACGGAGGCATTGGCAAAGGTGGTACCTACTACTAAAACGGATCCTATAGCCAAACAAATATTTGACCAAGGCTTTATTCATTTGGGTAATAGTTCCATGCCAGAATTTGGGTTTACTTGTTCTACCGAATTTCCTAACGATGCCCCTACTCGAAACCCTTGGAATATTGGTCATTCTGTAGGCGGTTCTTCTGGAGGTGCGGCTGCATTAGTAGCAGCGGGAGTAGTACCCATCGCACATACGGCTGATGGAGGTGGTTCAACTAGAATACCTGCTGCTTGTTGTGGATTGGTTGGCCTAAAAGGAAGTCGAGGACGTTTATTGAAATCGAGTGCTTTTGAAAAAGGAGCAGTAGATATCGCCATTGACGGAGTGGTGACCCGTTCAGTCAGGGACACCGCCTATTTTTATGCAGAAGCAGAAAAATATTACCACCATCCGAAATTACCTGAAATTGGATTGGTAGAGGGTGCTTCTAAGCGCAAATTTAAAATTGGATTTACTAGTGAAGGATCAAAAGGCTATAAAGCTGATGATAAAGTGATGGAGTCTTTAAATCAAACCGTCCATTTATTGGAATCACTTGGGCATACTGTCAAATTAATCAAATTACCATTTACGGACCAATTGTCAGACGATTTTGCCATTATTTGGGGAATGGGTGGCTTCTTTCTAGATCGTTTTGGTAAACAATTGGCGGATCCAACCTTCGATTCGACAAAATTGACCAACCTTACCAAAGGCCTATCTACTTACTTTAGAAAACGGATTTGGAAAACTCCATTTGCAGTATATCGACTTAGAAAGACCTACCATGCCTATGCTAAAATGTTTGCCGACTTAGATATAGATATGGTTTTAACACCTACTTTATCCCATGAAACCCCTGAATTAGGTTATTTAAGTTTGAACCTTAGTTTTGAAGACCATTTTGATCGAATGAAAAAATGGGCTTGTTATACCCCCTATACCAATGCGACAGGCGGTCCGTCTATTTCTTTGCCTTTAGGACATGATGACAAAACAGATTTACCTATTGGCATGATGTTTTGGGGCAATCATGGACAAGAAGGCTTATTGCTGGATATGGCTTATCAATTAGAAGGGACACAGCCTTGGCGAAAGATAACAGAAAAATAACTCCAATGAATCAGAGCAAGCTTTACATAGATTAGCTAATGGTTTTGGAATTAAATTGCTGACAGTTTATGAAGGGTTGTCAGTTGTCGGTTATCAGTTAGGTTTGTAACGAGGGAACTGACAACTCTTCAACTTAAATGGATTTTAATTATTCCGAAGCAAACTCCATATTAATCTGTCGTCGCTGCAAATCCGTATCTGTAATTACCACTCGAACTTTGCCACCCATTTTATATTCCATACCTGTTCGTTGACCAACTGCTTTTAAACGACCATCGGTCACTTCAAAAGCTTCCGTCATGGTATCAAATCCAACCATACCTTCACATTTGCTATGGGCTAATTCTACAAAAATACCTCGATCAATGATCCCTGAAATCACCCCATCAAAGGTTTCCCCAACATGATTTTGAATAAATTCGACTTGCTTGTATTTAATGGACTCTCTTTCGGCATCGGTCGCTTTGCGCTCCATTAAAGAGATATGTTTGCATTGTGCTGCTAGTTTTTCGATATTTGTTCGATAATTTTTGCCTGCTAAAACACGGTATAAAATTCGATGTGCTAAAACATCAGAATATCGACGAATAGGGGAGGTGAAATGCGAATAAAATTCAAATCCCAAGCCATAATGCCCAATATTATTGGTAGAATATTCTGCCTTTGCCATCGTCCGAATAGCTATCGGTTGCAATTGTTTTAAGGCATCATCCTTTTCTGCCAATTTTGCTAAATCATTATAACTTTTGGCAATTTGCTCTGGTGTATCTGTTTTCATTTTCACCCCTAATTCAAAAGCAAACCGAGCAAACTCAGCCACTTTATCAGGATTGGGCAAATCGTGAACTCGATAGACATAAGGAATTTCTGGTTTTTCTTTTTTGTTGACAAACAAGGCTACTTCCTTATTGGCTAATAACATAAAATCTTCAATCAGTAAATTGGCTTCCTTTCGCTCCTTTATATAAACATCAATCGGTACGCCATTTTCATCTAATTTAAATCGAACTTCTTCACTTTCAAAAGCGATGGCCCCTTCCTTAAATCGTTGTTTACGCATTTTGCGGGCAATTCGAGCCATGTCTTTAATCTCTTTTGCCATATCTCCTTCCCCTGTTTCAATCACTTCTTGTGCTTCGGCATAGGCAAATCGACGATCAGAATGCGTCAAGGTTTTACCAAACCATTTAGTAACTAATTTGTCCTTTTTATCAAACTTAAAAACCGCAGAGAAAGTATATTTATCTTCATTCGGTCGCAAAGAACAAAGTCCGTTAGATAATTTTTCTGGCAACATCGGTAATACTCTGTCCACTAAATAAACAGAAGTGGATCGTAAATAGGCCTCCTTATCCAAAGCTGTTTTTGGTTTGACAAAATGGGTAACATCTGCAATATGAACGCCTATTTCGCAACTACCATCTTCAAAGTATTCTATGGATAAAGCATCGTCAAAATCTTTAGCATCTACAGGGTCAATGGTGAAAGTAGCGATGTGGCGCATATCGCGCCGCTTAGTTACTTCTGCTTCATCGACTCCATCTGGAAAGGCTGCAACTTCTGCGATTACTTCTTCTGGAAATTCTAAATTAAAGCCATTGTTAATTAAAATAGACTTCATTTCAATATCACTACTCCCTGATTTGCCTAGCACCGAAGTAATCGTACCAACAGGACTTTTATTACCTTTGTCATGCCACTTAGTGACTCGGACTACTACTTTTTCTCCGTCTTTAGCTTCATTTTGTTCTTCTGGGAAAACAATAATATCGACAGGCATATTTAATTTATCGGGCATCACAAAGCCATATTTTTTAGACTTTGAAAAAGTACCAATAAAATATTCAGAACCTCTTTGTATTACTTCCAATACTTCTCCCTCTGGCTTAATACGACCTCTTGGATGCCAAGTATTGATTTTTACGATGTCCCCATTTAAGGCTGTTTTTAAATATTTAGAAGAAACGTGAATATCGTTTTCTAAACCCTCGATAACAATATAAGCAGAACCAGAACGAGTCATATCTACTCGACCTTCATAAACGGTTCGTTCTCCCTTATCAGAAGATCGACCACCTGCTTCTTTGATATTAAATTTGAATTTATCGTTCCCAATGGAACGGATGACTTCTTTGTTGGCAAGTTTTTCTAGTGCATTCTGGACAGAATCCCTAGAATTAGCTAATTTCAATTTGCGAATAATCTGTTTCGCATTCAGTCGTTTTTGGGTATTTCGCTTAAATAATCTTTTGATTTCTACTCTTAAGGTATGGGCGGCTAATTTCTGCCCTTTGACATTTTTTTTCTTTTTTTTACTCATTATTTATTTTATAAATGAGCGTAGAGTCGGTGGGATGGTGTAGTATAATTTTGTTTATTGGTTGTTATTGATTTAGTGTAAATCCACTTTGCTCTACGCAATATCTCTTATCTATGCTACAAACCTACATTATTCTATTTACTTCTTGACACTAAATCGTTTAATATTTCAAAATGTTTTCATGGTTTGCGTGTTTTTATAACTATTCAATTGTTATTTTAGTTCCTTTTATTCAAAGAAAACATCATCGACATTTATTTTAAAATTAATTTTAGTTGCTTTAATAGAGTCAGCATGCTTGTAGATCTTTTCCTTTGTGTAAATGCCATTGACTGGTTGGGTAAAGACCTCAATTTGACTATCTGGAATATTTATTATCCAATATTCTGGGATATTAGCGGTTGCATAAAGTTTCTTTTTGATTTTCCTATCATATTGAAGGGTGGAATCGGATACTTCCATAATTAGAAAAGTATCTATTCCAGATGGATGTTTTTTAGCATAACGACTTCTACCATATTTGACTACAGCGAAATCTGGTTCTGGTTCTGATATATTAGAAATGCGAATTGGACTCTGTGTCCTGATAGTAACTTTTTTAATCAATTGCTCAAATAGCAATTCTTCAAGAATAGAAATCGCATTTGCATGTGGACTTTTTATTGGACTCTTTTGGATAATTTCACCATTAATTAACTCAACTCGATTGGTAGGTTTTAAAATGCCAACTTCTGCCATTTTATAATATTCACTTACTGTAAAGAGTTGTTTTGGGACTTTAACCATTATTTATGTTTTTAACAAAATAAGTGAATTTATCAAGATATGCTAATTAGTATAGTGTAACAAAAGCTTTTTAAGGCTTTGTTCGGCTGCTTCGCAGCCTCACAAAAGAGGTATAAGGGGAGAGAAATTCTT
>CAZXYA010000348.1:0-10059 GCA_964644655.1 uncultured Saprospiraceae bacterium
GCTGATAAGCAGTATAGTATTTTCGTAAAAGTGTTCTTACATTTTCCGGTAGAGGTACGAAACAGGAATGAAATTTAGGTTGTGTTAGCGGTATCGTTAATAAAAGATTTTAAGATAGTCTTTAAACAAATATCGTTTGCCTCTCTGACCTCCAGTAATTTCTTCTAATATCTCTTGTTTTTCCAATTCAGAAATTAATTTATATGCTGATGGCATTGAAACATTGGTTAGATTTTTAACCTTATTGGCATCTATTAGAGGGTTTTGATATAAAGAGGTTAATATGGTTCTTGCATTCTTAGTTCTACTTCCTAGTTTTTGGAGCTTTTCATCAATATTTTTTTGAAGCTTTAATATTTTGTCAAATGTTTCAATACTATTTTTAGCTGTCTCTATTACTCCTACAAGAAAGAATTTGAACCATTGGTTTATATCATGCTCATTTCTCACTTTCATTAAGTTTGAATAATATAAATCCCTGTTTCTTTCAAAGAAATCTGATAAGTATAGTATAGGCTTTTTTAGGATTCCCTTTTCTACGAGATATAATGTAATCATGAGTCTGCCAACTCTTCCATTTCCATCAAGAAATGGGTGAATGGTTTCAAATTGGTAATGAATTAATGCAATTTTTAATAAGTCAGGGAGCTTTAGAGCTTCGTTATGGGCAAATTTTTCTAAATCAGCCATTAAATTACTAACTTCTTGATGTATTGGTGGAATGAAAGTCGCATCAGCTATTGATGCGCCACCAATCCAATTTTGGCTTGTTCTAAAATCTCCAGGGACTTTGTGTTTTCCTCTTACTCCCTGAAGTAATATCTTGTGTGTTTTCCTTATTAGTCTTGACGAAAAAGGGAGGTTATTTAGTTCCTTAATAGCCATATTTAATGCTTCTATATAATTTTGTACTTCCTCCCAATCATCTCTTTTTTCTTCTGAAATATCAGATTTATCTTGAAGAGCTTCTTCAATATTTGTTTTTGTTCCCTCTATTTTGCTAGATTGGGTAGCTTCTTTCAGGACGTGCATGCTTATGAATAAATCAATGTTGGGAATATATTCAGAGTACATATCAAGCCTCCCTAATTGTCGATCTGCCTGACTTAGTAGGTTAATGATTTCTATATCATCTAGGGTCCAGTTTCGATCTATTACATTGGGTTGAAAGCTACTGTAAGTTCCTTGATTTATGTAATTTCCTGATTTAAAATTTTTCATAATAGTTTAAACAAAGATAGTTCTTAATTAAGAAAACTTCAAAAAACTTAAATAATAGTTTGGTTTATTAAAGAATACCGAAAAAAACTTAAATAAGAGAAGTTCTAGTTTAAATTCTTAGACTCAAATTTTAAATACCATGAGTTTATGAAATATCATTATTATTTCTAATCCTCTTTTAACAAAGTAATAGTTATCTTATTCTTCTTATGGCTCACTATCACATGCTTTCCTGAATCAAATCCCATATCTTTTAACCATCTTCCGCTTAGTTTAATTTCTGGAAAATGTGCATACCTATTGTAAGCTCTCGGAAAACAATCTTTAATCTTCTTTTTCCTGCCTTTGTAATTTTCTTTTCTTGCCCCATAACTATTATTTATTGCTATGAAATTACAATAAATTACGTTTTAAACAAATTAAATACGCATGAAATTATAATTAATTGTGCTTTAGGCACAATTTTAAAGTCTGTATATTGTACACGAAAAGTCAATAAATAAGTACAGTGGCGAAACAAAACTTAAATAGAATTAAAGCAGTTCTGGCTGAAAAGAATACCAGCAGTAAAGATTTAGCAAGTCATTTGGAAAAAACGGAATCTACCGTTTCAAGATGGTGTACGAATGAAGTTCAGCCTTCCGTTGAAACATTATTTGAAATCTCTAAATTTTTGAAAGTTGATATTCGGGAGTTGTTGGTTTCGACTAATGACTAATTTGAATTTACTCGGATTTAAGATTATTTAATTATGATCAGTCCGTAGTAAATATCCTCTATTGGCATTGTCTGGGTCAAGGATAACCCATCTCTCACTACAGTTTTGACATTCGTAGATAGTTCCAGACCATTCCTTATCGTTATCAGTATATGATTCAACAGGTATATACTTAAGTTGATTTTTTATCAATTTTTTGGACAATTCCTTATCTGTTTCGAGCCAATCTGCTTCACTTAAAAATCGATTAATTTCTTCATTAAAACAAGTGTCGCACATAATATAATCCAATTGTATGTTGAAACTGCGTATTTATTTTATTTCGATAATTTCGAATTTGTCGGAATCTTGCGATTTAACAATAAGTTGAACGTTTTCAGGTTCTATCCAGTCAATATCCTTTACGTGTTCTATCAACCCATCCAAGTCTAGATGATTATATGCACCAACATAAAGAGGAGTTTCAAGGACTTTACTTCCACCATACCAACGCTTTTTGTACAGTTCGTTTTTATTGTCGTTTACCGATTCAAAATCAGCAGAGGCAACTTTAAATCCACGTCCATTATTAAAAAATAAATCGAGATCTGATACCCTGCCTTTCTCGTCTTCTATTATTGAGAATGATATTATTAAATTAGTTACTTCACTCATCTTATCGTAATTACCGCTAACGGTTAGTGTAAAATGCGTTTTTACATAGTGTTAGGCAACGTTTTTTAATTTATTCAACTCGAAAAATTCATTGATTTTATTTATAAGTTCACTTTTCGATTTATTCATATTTAATACTCCATAAAATGGATTATTTATTGATTTGTCAATTAGCTTTCCACTTCGAATTTTCATTAGGTGAGGAAATTTATTATAATGTTTTAATCCATATAAAGCTTCAGAAATAAATTCTGAATTATATTCCGATTCAATCTTTCTCCCGTTCAGATATACGATTTCAATACCTTCGTTGAGATTTGGTATAATAACTTCTTCAATGTATTGTTTTGAGTTTTTTCTATTGTTATAGCAAAAGAAATTTTTTCCATTATTTTCTTTTAGAAATTCAGCATACTTTATTTCAAATTTTTTCCGTTGGAAATGTCCAATAGGAATCATTACAATAATAAATGGAATTGCCAGGAGAAATAAAGGAATTCCGATTATCACAATTGGAATAATGTTTAATATGTTTTTCAGCTTTTTCAATGTTGCCTAACGTTTGAGTAAATGTAGCCATTTATGGTGTCGTACCCAAACGCAGTTGGGTATGACATTTACTTACTTGTTAGCTACTTACTGTAGCCCGATTACCACGACCTTTCTTTAACCGATTCAGTTGCTATTAGCCACCTCCCTTTCCGGAGTGGGAGGGAAGAGATTTTTATTTCATCTTTTAATTTGTGCGGTGGGTTTGCTCTTTACCACCGCAGGAACGAGGATGGGAATGTGCAAAATGGTTGTAGGTTTTCTTTATTTGTGTTTTTGAAAAGTTCAAATCCCATTTCAAATTGTCAAAATAGCCATCAAATTTAAATGTTCACTTTACGAAAAGTAAGATATAGCAGTTATTATGTTCTCAATAACTGCAATTGAAAATAAAAACAAAGAGATTAATAATAGAATAATAATGGATCTGCGAATTCCTCGACGAGTTGAAGAAAATCGCCCAAACACTTCCCAAAATATTTCTCTTTCCGCAATTTTCGTGTCCTTTTCAATTTCCTGATCGTTGTTGACAATCGGCATGTTTAAGGCATACAATTGATCCTTAAGTTTATAAACTAAGGTTGTTTCTTTTCCTCTTACGTATACATTAGGAAGTGTTTTACTTTCGGAGGCATCATCTTGAGTTTTATCTTCTTGAATAAAAGAGTTTAATCTTTCATCAGGAATTTGTTCTAAATATCCCTTTACTAATAGTCGGTTATGAAAATGTATGATGTTGTTTTCGTCAGATGATTTGATCAAATCCTTTGAAATCCAACTTATCCAGCGTGGTGAATGGTTATGGGAAAGGTAGTCTTTGAATGATGAATAAGTCTTGATAAATCTGGGGCAATAAAACAGGTAAAGAACATAAGCGATCACAAAGAGAAAAGATGCAAACCACATAAATTCCCA
This sequence comes from uncultured Saprospiraceae bacterium, assembly GCA_964644655.1. Classification (GTDB taxonomy): domain Bacteria; phylum Bacteroidota; class Bacteroidia; order Chitinophagales; family Saprospiraceae; genus JAFMDF01. The sequence goes on from CAZXYA010000348.1 coordinate 4,058, forward strand.
TTTAAAAGGTAAGGCCAAAGGTATTACGTATTTTTCACAAAGGATTTTAAAAGTGAGTTCATCTGGAAGTTTACTTAATAGTTTGGCAAATAACGGGACAATAGCAAACCAAGTTATTAAATATTTAATTATTACAATGCTAAAGAACTTTTTGTACCATTGCCAATGGGTCCAACTCTTATCGTCTTTCAATAAGTTTTTCATTTTAAAAGCCTTTTATCTAAGTTATAAATTTTGTGACCATTTTGATCATAATTATTGTCAAATGTTACCCCGTAAAAATGTGTTGGATTGAAAGGAGAATTTAGGTTATTCCATCTATTTAGAATGTAGTCTTCAATTGTGTTTTTAGAATTGTTTTTTTTCAATCGAGATTTTGAATTAATATGTTTGTCAATTGCCCCTTGAGGCTTCCATTCAGGTTCTATTAATTCAAATTTTATTTGGCCGATTTGTGCGTCAAAGGCTTTCTTAACCGCATGACCAATTTGAAATTTGTTCCAGTTTTCAAATCCATCAAATTGATCAACCCCACTGCAACAGCAATTCGTGTCCGATAAAAACTGGAACTCATTGTCTGCGGCACCAAAGGTCATTTTCTTTAAGTTGGAAATAGCTTTAACTTCTTTAATCAAAGACAACTTTCTTTCGTTAAATAGTATTAATTCTCTACCATCTCGTTTACCATTATTATTTAAGTAGTACTTTTTTAAATCTATGCCATTTAGAGCTAAAATTTGAGCATTTAACCGATTGTTTTTTTCTAATGGTAGTTTTAAATGTTCAAAACCTACATGCTTTGCTCCAGTATTTGATATGGTTGCCAAGAAAGATTCAGGAGATTCACTTACTCCTGGAATGTATGGCTGCCACCTTATGCTAGTTTTAATACCATTTTTGGATAAAACCTCTATCGTTTTCAGCAATTCAGATGGAGTGGGAACATTTGGTTCGATTACTTTCGTTATCTCATCTTTAAGTGTTGAAAAAGAGAATTGAATGACAAGATTGGAGTAGTTCTTTAAAACTTCAATGTAAGGCTCGGTTATAATTAAATTTGATTTTGTACTAATAACGATTGGATAATTTATTGAAGAGAGATATTTCAAAACCTTTAGTGAAGAGTTTAAATTTTTTTCGATTGATTGAAAAGGGTCACTCATACCTCCAAAATGTACTGGCATCCTTTTGGAAATATATTCGGTTATAACGCCTTGATTTTTTGAGTTACTTGATATGGCATTTTTGAAGCGGTTGATTATTACATCTGGATCAGCAGCTTGAATCTTTTTCGAATTTATATTTCCACCTCTTAGTCTTGCAAAACAATAGCTACAACCAAATGCACAACCAGAATACGTATCCATTCTAAACGGTAGTCCACAGAAGCCAAATTGACTAGTAACACTAAGAGGGTTCTTATAATTAAATTCCATTTTCTTTCTGGGTTATAAAAGAGCAAGGTTTATTGATTGTTAGCTTATGTTTTGGCTAAAATCATACATCAGGTGATATATTTTCAATTCATTATTTTCTTTATCAGTATGAATTGAATTGTAGTGATATTCAAAGTCATCAATAAAAGAATCCTTGGTAATTTCTTGTTTTGTAGGAATGGAAGAAAATGATTTCGTCAAAAGTGCATTGATATATTTTACGTTTTCATCAATTTTTAGCTTTTCTACGATAAACCCAATCATTCCATTCACACGGTAATAGGACGAATAGTGTTTGGTAATAAACCTGGCAATCCCATTTTTAATATACTTGGCGTTCAATCCACTTTTTCCTGTTGTGTGTGTATTGTCCAATCTTTTACATTCAATAATGTAGTATTCTTTGTTTTGATTTAGAAAATTATTGGGATTATGAATCCGGATATCTGTCCTACCGGGTGTTTGGGCTTCAGGAACTTCGGAAAAAACGAAATAATTTAACTGAAGTCTTTTTTTGATTTTAGGGTTATTTACATAATCGTTAACTAATACATCTCTGATTTTATTTTCGTCATTTTCAAGAGCAATATTCTCACTTTTCATTATTTGATAGCAAATAGTAATTTTCGACAGGATTGTCTTAAATTCACTATCGTAAAAAGGAATTGAACCATTAAATTTTGATGCATCTAAACTACTGAACATTGAATGTGTGTTTTTTACCAGCAGTTAAAATGGCATCCGTAAATTCATTTAGATCAAGATGTGCAATGGCTTTATGCCAAAGTCTTTTCTCATTAGGCTTAACAATATAAAATCCATTTTTTTCAAACCCACGGATATCTTTTTGGATGAATAAGCGATCAGTTATTTGAACATTACCCAATGTTGATAGAGTTTGTAATATTTGAGAATTTTCTACTTTAATGTGCGTCTCTAATTTTACCTTATCTGTAATAGGAACTAGCTTGAAAAATACACCAATAACGTGATTTGTATAGTGAATTTCAGAGACTAATTTTTGATTTGTTGCCTCGTAGACTCCATTAAATCGATTCAAAAATAAGTTTACATAATCCTTTAGTGTTTTGTCTCCTGATTGAATAGGCTTAAAAATATTTTCGTACCCTTCGTGCTTCATTAACATTGGAATGACTATGTCATTGGAGTAGTTTAACAAATCTTTTTCTTGACGGGAGAAATCAAATGCTTCTAGTACGAGATTATCTAATTCATTTTCTAAATTTCGAATCTGTGTAGTTACATTTGCGTCTAAAAGAGTTTCAAAGGAAAAGTTTCTTTTTTTAAGCTTAATTATCTGATCGACAGTTGTCACTATTTCCTTAGCCTCTACGAAGGGAAGGCTGAATTTCTCTTTATTATGAGCCTGTTCTCTTTCGATTCCAGAAGAGCTAAATGTTTGAAGGTTTATGTAAGAGAATAGTTTTGAGTAGAGTATTCCCGAAATGGTTTTTAGATCATCAGAGTATTCATTATTTGAGACACTGATAGATGTAAATGCGTCTTGAAATAGTACATCCGATTCTGAATAAGCAGACCAACATCTAAAGTCAGATTTAAATCCTTTTAATATAAGGAGAAGGGGGGCTTTAAATATTTGGTTTTCTCTCGCTCTATGGACATATTGTGTTGCCCATTTTTTATTTTTATTTGGGTTAATCCAAAAAGCTTCTACATCTTTTCGTGCGTCTATGAACCTTTTTCCAATTCTATGAGACACGTCTATTTTATTACCTCCACCAATCTGCATTCCCTGCCCGAAAGAATATATTTCTTTATTAGAGATTCTATCAATGATAGATTCGTAAGCAGTTCTTAAACGAATAACGAGATTAAAATCAAGATAATTACCATAAACGAGAACTTTCCACAAATAATCAAAATCCTTTAATTTTTTCTGAGTTACATTTTTATAGTCGCCACGTTGAATTGTAAACACTTTAAAAAGTGTAAAAAACCGACTAGGTTTAAGTGTAATATGTTCTATAAGATTATTATCAGTATTTAATCTATTTGCATATTGATAAAATAGAATTGTAGCTGGTGCAATTGCTTTGTCGTTTGATTTATCAAAAACTTCTTTCCGCACAGGGGCTAGTTCAAATATTTTATTAATATTAAAACGGTCAAGTAAATATCGTCTAAATCCCTTTCCATTTAAATTATATAAGATTTTGCTCGTTGCTATAAAACCTATTTTTGTGGATGGAATGCAAAAATCACTAACCCGAAGGACAAATGCCTGTGCTATTTCATTGTTGCTGATTTCAATATTAATTTCAGATTTACCCTTTTCTTGCGCTTTTCTGTCATTTATGTAGTTAACAAATAAAGGTCTTTTTTCACCTTTTCCTCTTTTCCATGGAGGGTTTCCTAGAATGAAATCAAAGCGCAATTTTTTGAACTTTTGGTTAAAATCAGCATTTGTGTTAAAAAAATCTTCCGAGAAAAAATTCTTATTGTACAGCAATGGGAATCTAAACGATTCAATATCAGAAGGTTCTTGGTAGTCTAATAAAGTTAGATATATTGAGAAAATAGCGACATTGACCGCGCTTTGATCTTTATCAACACCAAATATATTGTCCAAAGCAAGTTGTTTTAACTGCGTTTTATACTTTTCTGGATCGTTTAAATATAAAGGGTTGTTTTTTTGAAATTGTTCTATAATTTTTCTTAATGTTTCTACAAGGAAAATACCAGAACCACAAGAGGGGTCTAAAACCCTACATTGATAGGAATCTTGTTCCTGAATGAATTTTTTCTCTACTGTTTCTGAAAGGATATAATCAACCAAAAATAATGGGGTGTAATAAGCTCCTTGATTTTCTTGTTCATCCCTACCAATGAAGAGTTCATAAACATTACTTATAAATTCTACTGGAATTATAGAGAAGTCATAAAGATTAAAAAGTGAAACTTGACCGGATCCTACGGAGTTTCCAGAAAGTAAATCTATTATTATGGATAAAGCTGACTGCGAAATTGAATCTATTTGTTCTTCGGCTATCGGGAATAAATCTCCATTAAACTTCTTCTTAAGATATCTGAAGAATTTTTTGACTTTGTCTTTATCAGACAGTAAATCACAAAATTCAGAATTTGACCATTCTCGAGATCGACCCCCTTCTTCAAAGTCAAGTTTAACTTTTCGATCAATTAAATAGCGAACAAAAATCACTTTACCTAACAAAGAGTTTGTTAGTTCAGTAGATATATCTGTAGAAATCAGTAAATCTCTAGCAGCTTTTATGTTACTTAATAGATGATAGTCGATTCGATTGCTATATTTGAAGTACTTATCATATTTCTCCCAAGCTTTCCCAGTCACTAATTCAAAGTAAGAAAAGTCACTTAGTTTATCAGATTTTCCAAATAGCCGTAAGGTTTCTTTTTGTGTTATATATTCAAAACCATTATAAATTTCTAGAGAATCTCCCTCCGAGATTATGACAATAGGAGATTCGTTAAAATTCCATATCTCCTTTAACTTTTTCTTTTTGTTTTGCGGGTTTTCAAAGAAAAGTATAAAAGGCTTGTTGTCAATGCAAAAAAAAGCATCAGGCTCGATAGTTTTTTTTATAAGCCTCTCAACTCGATTTGAAAATAGACCAAACCATTTGTCCTCTTTAGTAATAAAAAGACCATTCTCTCTTGTGAGATTGAGCTTATCAAATATTTGATCTAGATGTTTCAATTAATTCATTATTTTAAAAACCAAAGGTCTATTATCAGACCGTAATCTATTTACGTTCTGCAGTAGAAATTATCAATTCTCTTACATCTACCATTAAAGTGTTCGCAATTTCAACAAGGGTTTCTAATGATGGTTGCATTTCATTTGTGCACCATCTTGATATAGTGGCAGTGTTTTTATTCATTTTTTCTGCCAGCCATTTATTCGTCCTACCTTGCTCCGCTAAAACTATTTTAAGCCTATTAATCGCTTTTTTAGCCATTTTGTACTGGTTATGAGTTTAATCTAATAACTGATAATACAAATTTAATGAACTAAAAACAAAATCAAATTAACTATAATCGCAATTAAAATATCATTTTACATCAATTAATTTGCGTATTAAATTCTTATGTTATAAATTTAAGTCAATAAAAATTGATGTTATACGCAAATAAATTTAACTTATGAGTAAAAGATACACCAAAGCCGAACTAGAAGAAATTGTCTACAAGCAATTAGAAAATTTAAACGCCATGCACGACCTATTGAGCATCCTAAAATTCCAAAATGATTTGATTCAAAATATCAATCGAACATTAAGAGAAGAAATTGGTCAATTTAAAGAAGATCAGGTGATGTATCCTAAAAAGCGAATGAGAAGAAGTTAAAAATCTGCGGGTGGGAGGTAAGCTCTTTGTGACTGTCCCGAAGGGCAGGAGCAATGTGCTTACTGTGTGCTGGCCAAATCAAAATAAAAATCTCTTTGCGCGTGGGCCAGATACCACAACCCTTTCCTAGGGCTATTGAAGCTAACGTCTCGGCTATGGTTAGTACGGGAATTAAAAGTAATAAACTTTCGATTAAAT
>CAZXYA010000349.1:0-10058 GCA_964644655.1 uncultured Saprospiraceae bacterium
TTTTTACGGCATTTTCTAATTTTCCTTTGGCAAAACCTGGATGAATCCCTACGCCGTGAATCGTAAGGGTTGCCCCATCTGCGGAGAAGGTTTCATCTTCAATACTACCTCTTTGGGAACCATCTACGGTATAGCCAAAATCAGCTCCCAATTTTTTCAAATCAACATGATTCGCACCTTTACCAATTTCTTCATCGGGTGTAAACAACAAACGAATCTTGCCATGTTTGATGCTTCGATTATTGACCAATTGATAAGTCATATCCATAATTTCAGACAAACCAGCTTTATTATCTGCCCCTAAAAGGGTCTTTCCACTAGCGGTAATCACATCATGTCCTAGTTGGTCTTTCAAATACTTATGGTCTTTCATGCGAATGATTACTTCGGGATTATCAGGCAAAATAATATCCGACCCATCATAATTTTTATGGACAATTGGTTTGACATCTTTACCACTTGCATCGGGCGAGGTATCCATGTGTGAGCAAAAGCAAATGACTGGCACATTCTCCTTCTCTGAATTGGCAGGAATCGTTGCATACACGTATCCATAATTGTCTAAATGCGCATCTTCAATCCCCATTTCTAGCAATTGTTCGACCAATAACCTACCTAAATTCTTCTGCTTTTCCGTGGATGGAAAAGTAGTTGAAAAAGGATCAGATTCAGTATCTATCGTGACATATTTTAGGAAGCGGTCAACAGCGGTATGATTTAGTTTTATAGCCATTTTTAATTGGATTCAATTTTAAAGAAAATAGTAACTGTTCAGCTTGTCTAACAATGTAGTTTATTTTTACCATTTAAGACATATAAGTTCATTTAAGGTGCGTAATAAAATCAACTATATGAACTTAAATAACTATTCCGATTAAAACTCCGATTGAAAATACGGAGCAGGTTACGGAACAAGTTATGGTAGAAAAAATGCCTAGTATTAATTTTCGTGGTGAATAGTTACAGAAAATATAGATTTTCAAAGTTGCTTTTTTTTATTCAGAAATAAAAGGCATTGCTTAACTATTAAACAAAGAGCAAAATGCAAAGGGGGTTATAGCTATCAATCCATAAAATTTTAATTAATTAAGGATAGCTTGCAACTTTTATTAAATAAAAGACACTAATAGCTTAATATCACCGTAAATTATTAATAATGAAAAGATTCTTAATTATTATACTACTTGCCTTATTATTCACTATTTCTAGCTATGCACAATTCCAAATCACCCCACCCAATAAGGCTGTTCTCTTCAAAGCTACTTCAACCGAGTGCAACATATGTGGACTACTTGCTTGGGATGAACTGAAAGATGCCATTGATTTATATGAAAAGGATGCCGTTATTATAGCAGTCCATCCATTAGAGGAAAGCTTATTACATACGCCAACAAGTACTGCACTAATAGAAAATGTTTCTCGATTTTTTGGCACCCCTTCTTTTTATGTAAATAATGAACAATTGCCTTTCCAATGGTTAGGAGAAGCAAGGTTAATGATTGAAGCTTTTCAAGAAAGAGAAATTATCGCACATCCATCTGTTGACTATATAATTGAAGATAATCAATTAAAAGTGGAGGTAAAAACGAAATATTTTAAGCCAACAAATAGAGCACATTATGTCGCAGCCTATGTCATTGAAAATAAGGTAGAAGAATTTCAAGACAGTAGGCAACCAGAGGATTTGCATTCTAAAATATTAAGAACACATATAGGCGAAGAGATATTTGGTACTTTATTATCAGAAAGTGATATTATTGCTAATCAAGAATTTACTAATTATTTCACAATGGATATTGCGCCAGAATGGGCAGCTGAAAATTTAGAAATAGCCATAATTATTTGGGAACAGAGAGGAACACAATACGATATAATCAATTCTAATATTGCATTTGAACCATCAGCTTTATCGACTAGTATTAATATATTAGAAGCTACTAATGTAGCCATAAAGGTACAACCAACCATCATAGCCAATTCCGCAACCATACAATTAGATTTGCCAACTGCTTTGGAAGGATTAAACCTAAGTGTAGCCAATTCCTTAGGTCAGCAGGTAAAATCAGTTTTTACAGGCGATTTACCTCAAGGAAAACATACTTTTTCGTTAAATCGAAATGATTATACCACAGCTGGACTTTATTTTTTAGTAGTCGAAAAAGATGGAGATAGCATAGTAGAAAAAATAGTGCTAAAATAAATCTATTGCCTAACTATCTAACTAGCGTCACCATCCCAGAAACGGTTCTTTCAATGCCATCATCCATTAATATATTAGCGGTATATAAATAAACACCTGAGGGTGCGTTTAGGCCCTCAGCTTGCCCATTCCATCCATTATTAAGGTCATTCGATGAACTATTAACTTGATTAAAAACTTGGTTTCCCCAACGATCAAAAATGCGAAAATCATTAATGGCTACCAGCTCTGTTCCTCCATTCAGCATAAAATAGTCATTAATACCATCTCCATTGGGAGAAAAAATATTTGGTACATAGACCGCATAATAATCTAGGAGCAAGTTAACGGTACTATCACAACCAATAGTAGAAGGTATCGTTCGGGTAAATTCACCAGGTTGATTAAAAGAAAAATTCCCAATTTCGTAAGTTTCATTAGGAAAAATTTTAGCAGTAACACTATTAGCTACATTATCATTCACCCTTAAACTTATTTCCACAATACTATCACAATTATTAACTGATTTTAAAGTATCAAGATAAGTACCAGATTGGTTAAGCAGTTGGTTACCAAAAGAGTAAGTTTCTCCATCACAAATCGTTTGTACTAAAGTAGTTCTTTCTGTTGGAATAGAAAAGTTAAATGGTCGAGTAACTTTACAACCTTCGTCACTTGTAAAAACAACTTCATATTTACCTTCTCCTGGCGGTAAATCTAATCGAGCATGTGTTGCACCTAAAATAGCTATTCCATCTTTATACCATTGATACGTTAAACTATCATATTCGGCCAGTTCAAAACTAAGATTTTGTGCACAAGGCTGATTATTGGCTTTAATCTCAAATTCAAAAGCAGATTGCTCCGCTAATACTAAATTATCAAAAAAATAATATGGATTCACAGAGGCAGAACTACGCCGACAAGGAGGACCAATCGCAATTGCTGGAATATCTACCGTTGGAGTTATGTTAATTTCAATTTGCTTCCATTCACTTATACCAGAAGTATTGATAGTACCGAGTTGCATCCAATTAGGTCCATTGGTCGGACATCCAAATTCACTATCATTATTGCCAAAAGGTAAATTTGTACAATCAGTTGTTCCAAAAAAAGTAATAGCAATTGGTGGCGAAAAAGGTTGCTCTGTAAATCCGATATAAAACTGAAATTTATAAGAAATTCCTGCCCGAAGTGGGTTTATTAAACATGCCCCTGCATATTCTTTCCAGTTAGGATTCCCCTCATCATTACCAGAACCCATCGTCCCATTATTGTTTGCAAAACGACCATCCCTAAAACCCAAAGCCCCTTCACCGTCGGGAATAGGCAAAGGAATAGGCAAATCCTCCCAGCCCATCCATCCACAAGTATGGATATAATCAGTAGTAGGAGCAGAAGCCTGAATCCAGGTATCGGCACAATCCATTCTAGATCTGCTTGGAGGACAGCAAAGTTGGTCTTCAAATGAAGGATTAGGAATCAAAGAAATCGCTTCAGCTACTTGGCAAATACAATCTTCATCATTGAGATCAATGAGTCCATCACCATCATCATCTATGGCATTATCACAAACTTCAAGAGAAGGAGCAATTAAAGAGGTACTAAAAATTAAAGGAAGTGCCAAGAAAATCAACCAGAGCAAATTTTTCATGCTTTAAAGTAGAAAAGAATAGCTAAATAATCCTCTTTTTTAGAAGCGTTTTCGGATAGAATGACGGGAGTTAGATAGTTCTAGCACAAAAGAAATGCTAATACCTTACAAATTAGGTAGTTTACTCCTTAATTCTAAATAGAAATATGATACTTATCCAACTTTTTAGTCAATTTTGTTTTATATTCGTATAACGAAAAAATATATTTGTCCTTTTATCACGGAATTAACAAACAAACTACCTACAAATCAACAAATACCATGAAAAAAAACATACCGATTACAACAGTAGTTTACTGTTGTCTATTCTTCCTCTCCATTTTTTGTAATTCTCTTTTTGCACAAACCGACTTTAGTGAATTTCCTTGGTTAACTGATGTTATAGACACGGAAGATTGTTGCCAAAATCAACGGGTAATTGCTTACCAGTCAGGAATTTTTACTTTTATTTATATTGAAAGAGGAGCGGATTGTCAATCCAAAGGCAATGAATTATACTTTGAAGATGGAACATTCTACTGTGTAGATGCCTCCAATTATGACTGTCGAACAGCTTATAATTTATTGGAAGAAAATGCGACTACTTTATGGAATTGTGGAAGCGGTCCAACAAACGAGACTTTTACAATATGTGCAGGGGAATCTATTTTCCTGCCTGCTGAACAAGAATTTTCAATTCCTCCATTAGGCCCAGATGGGGAACAATTATGTCACCCTCAGCTCTCTTTTATAGACATAGAACCAGTAGCGGGAAGCATTGCCGATGGTCTAAAAGGATTTACCGTTTCTCCAACGGAAACAACGCTTTATGAGGTCGTAAGTGGTGGTATTTGTGGTGGTCCAGGGTCTTCCAATGCTGATGAAATTAGTGTTTTTTATGAAGTCATAGTAGAAGAAAGTGAAGCATGCCTAGTTGCGCCCGACACTTGCAAAGCATTAGTAAATTTAAACATCAATCCTAGTTTCTGCGAACAATGTATTAGTGAAGTAGCCACTTATACCCTTGAAGGCGAAACTTACTTGGTTACGATAGGAGATAACGAAACCTGTTCGGATGCCATAACAACGGTGATGCATTGTGATTCTACGATAGCATTTTGTTTTGATGGCGGTATAGCTGGTTTTGCCCAATGTGAAAGATTTTTTGCAGAAGCCATATTATTAGAAGTGATCTGGTCGAAAGCAGTAGATTGTGAAGTGGCTGAACCCGAAAATTGTTTGCCTCTAGAGGACTTAAATATCAATCCTAGTTTCTGTGAATCCTGTATTGGTGAAATTTCGATTTATGAATTCCAAAAAGAACGCTATTTAGTTACTATAGAAAACAACCCAATATGTTCCGATGGCATTACAACGGTCACCAATTGTGATTCTACTTTTGCTTTTTGCTTTGATGGTGGTATTGCAGGATTCAGTCAATGCAATGACTTTTTTGAAGAAGCTATTTTAATTGAAACGATTTGGTCAAGAACTAGAGATTGTGAAGGAAATACAATTGAAGTTGCCCCCCCCTGCACAGATTTAGAGGGGATAGATTTTGGTTTGTGCGAAGCGGTGATGGGTGTAGGAGTCGTGCAAGGAAAATGTGTTACCATTAGTGGTTGTTTGGATTTTATAGTGAAAGGTGTAGATTATTCTGAAGCTATTTTCCCTACCGTAGAAATTTGTGAACAAACCTGTAATGAAGATAGTGGAAATGGAAATGACGATGATAATGATAATGAAAGTACTCCCGAAATTTTCGAAACCTTTCCTTGGTTGACAGATGTTATTGATGTAAATGACTGTAAAGGTACAATCGTAGAAGTATATGATTTAGGCACCTTTAATTTTGTGTTTGTTCAAACCGAAACGGCTGGTGAATTGTACTTCGAAAATGGCGGTTTTTACTGCATGGAATTACCGAATTATGATTGCCGTGCTTTATATAACCTAAGTGCTGATCAATTGACGGAAACTTGGACTTGTGAAACATCTAGCGGTCCATCAGGCCCTTCTAGTCCAATTGGAGGTGGCAATTTAATACAAACCGACCCAGCAAATACGAGTGCTAGAATCAAGGTTTTCCCGAATCCTACAACTGGACTGGTTAATGTACAATTACCAACAACCCAGCAGCAGCCAATTCGAGTATTTGATTTGTTTGGGCGATTGGTGCAGGAAATAACAACGGATGCGAATAGCTTATCGCTTGATTTGTCAGGTGAGGATGCTGGGGTTTATTTGCTGGAAACTTGGAATGATGGGGTGAGAGCAATGGTTAAGGTGGTGAAGCAGTAAAATTGTTTTCTGAACTTAAAAAGGGCGGTAATTTTATGATGATTATCGCCCTTTTTTAGTTAGAGCGTCAGATAAAAAAGTGATAATATCTAGTAGAGGGGGTAACAAAAGATTGTTAGAATACTAAATTTCATATTATTTGATAACTATTTACGTTTTTTGTATAGCTTTCAAGATGACGTTTTTACTTATTTTGAACAATGGATTAATGGAAGTTTTATAAGTCAAAAACAAAACCCAAAAGATATAGATATTGTCACTTTTTTGGATTTTAAGGTTTATGAGAAAAGAGGGGATAAAGTATTGGATAGATTTTGGAAGTTCTCCCTTGAAGACCAATTTATAGATTCGTATCTTGTGAAAGCATATCCTAAGGAACATCCAAAATATTCGATTTTCCAATCTGAAAGAAACCTTTGGGCAGACCGTTATGGAACGGATAGAGATGAACAACCAAAAGGATTTTTAAAAATTGTTTTTGAAAAGTAGTTAATTATGAAAGTGAAATTAGAAGATATTTTAAAAAATGATAAGCAGTATATTAGAATCTTGCGTTTACTACATTTAATAAAAGGTGTTAACCAAAGTATAGATAATAGCAAAGAAATGAATAGCCAATTAATGGAAAAGCAATATTTACACCTCAAAAAAGAATATACGCAAGAATTATTAGAGCAATTAGCGGAGTATCGACTGCCTGTTTTATTGGATAATGCGGCTTGACTGGCTTATTTATAAAACAATGGCTTTTTCTCCCCAGAGCTGTTGGTTAAAAAAGGATTCATAATTAATGGTAGGTACATATTGATAAGCTTTTGCTCTTTCATTTACTTGTTTTCTTAGTTTGGAAGATGCCATAATCAACTATTAGTAGAAGGATGAAGCTTATAAAGATTAATTACTTCAGGCAGACTAGTTTTTTTTAAGTCAGCTAATTTAGCCAATAGTTTTAGGCGGCGTAATTCGTGTTTTTCAAAAGCTTCTGTCAATACTAATAACTCTTCATATTCATCTTTAGTTAAGGATTCTGCATCTCTCTTGGCTATTAATAAATTAAAACGGAGCTTCTTTTTTTTAGTAAAAGGGGTATTTATTTTTTTGAGTAGTTTATTTTCTTTTTCCCCAATGGCATCTGGCATTTTTTGCAAACGGAGTGTTTGTAATTTATGGTAAAATACCTCAAATTCTGAAGAACTCAATTGTTCCACTCCTTTTATTAATTCTTTAATTTGCATGGTCATACCTTATCTTTTATATGTTTTTGTTGTAGACAAATATACGGATTTTCTTTTGGAATTAAAAAACATTATTTACCCAATCTCCGCTTCATCATCCTAAACAATCTAGGTAAATCTATAGTAAAACCTTTACCTTCATATTCTTTGACTGTTACGATTCCTCCAAACAACGGTTCTTCATTTTTGCTTACTTCATTCAAATGAATAATTGGCTTATTTTGGTATTGAAATAACTTCGGTTGTTTATTTTTTTCTTGCAAACTATTAATGGTAGCATTTGCAAGCATTAATTGAGATTTTAAATGATAAACATTAGACATCAATTGTTGTACCGCAGTATCTGGAAACTGAGAAGCCGATTCTTCTAAATTCTGCTGAACAGGCAAAGCCAAATAAACATCCAAAGCCTCTTTTATTTGCGTTAAAGCAGCCTCTTTATCTTTTGGAAAGACTTTAAATAATACGCCATTGTCTTGATTTTCTAGGTCCGTTTTTGCTTCTATACCTAGGTCTTTTAAGAATGTAGCGAAATAGATTAGATATTGTTCACAGGCTGTTTTGTATTCTTCTGGAAAGGAGAAAAATGTATCAATTGAAATTGGTGCTTCATTAACATTAAACTCCTTAGATATTTTATTTATAATACTGTTAATAGTATCAAATGTTAAATCTAATTCCTTTTTAATGGTTTTTGAAAAATCCATTTTTTTAGTTAAATAAAGTTCATATGGAACACCTTCTTTATTTGGACTATCATTCTTTGTCAGAGTGAAATTCTCTAACTCTTGAATTCTTTTAGCAAAATGATTTGTGAATTCATTAGGAGTGGACTTTAAAGACCAATTAGGAAAATCAATCACTAAAGAAATGAAAATTTCTGGATTATTAAACCCCCATTCTCGACTTAAATTTAAAGAGTCGATATTAAAAAAGGGTACACCATAATTTTTAGGAATATTTTTTTCAATAAAATATAGAATTTCAATGCTTGATGGAATTTCTTTGAAGTATAACCATTTTATAACCTCAAAATTACTTTCTTCCATTCTGACTTCTGCAATTTCTTTCCTACTTGAAATTCCAAGTTCTTTACCATCCAGAAAAACTCTAAAGCGGTCTCCTGAATCTGCCGAAACTCGTTCAAATGTTAATTTTTTCATGACTTTTATATTTATAACAAACTACCCCAACAACTCCAACAAATGCACACACTTAATAAACTCCCGATTCGTCCCCTCAATTTCCGTCTGTCCAGCCGTGCGATAGAACTGAATGCGTAGTCGTCGCAAGCTACCTTCCAAGTATCGCAAAGACAAAATCAAAAAGTGCAAATATTGGTAGCGTTCCACATCCGAAGTTTGCAAAGCAGCCAATCGACGCGTGCGCAAATGTTGCCCATTTACAAAGTGGTCGTATAAATCAAAAAATTCTTTCACCGTATAGCCTTGGAAAGCTTTTAATCGGCGCAAAGCCACTTTTGTCGCCTCTTCTGGGCTAAAATCCTCAATAGATTCTAGGACATCAGGGCTTTGGAAATACTCTCGAATGTACGACTGTAAGTTATCTCGCTTGACCTTTTCATCTGTTTTAGGCAATAAGGAAAACTCCAAAAACTGTCTAGCAAAATAAGCTGCACGCTTACTGACATCATCGGGCGCATCCGAATAAGCGAAGTATTGTCGAATCAAATCTTGCATCGTCAATAATCTATCTCGGCTCGGCTTATGAATGTTATCTAAATAGGTTCGGTTCACTTTTTCGGGCGCATAGTCATATTCTACGACTTCTACTCTTGACCAGAAATCAGCGGTAAAAGGTTCATCGTCTTGTCGGTACATGGACCCTAAATTGGCAGCCGCACATAATAAAATATTATCGCCAATAGGGTAGCGAGTACCATCAGGTGCTTCAAAAATATTGCTACCCGCAAAGAATGGATTTAAAGACTTTCGCAAAGCCTCGGGCCATTCTTTGACTTCTTCTATATTGATTAGACTATATGGCGTCGTAATCGCTTTAGTAAAACCAGCGGGCGTTTGGTAAGGCCCAAATTCACCAAATTTAATAGCCGTAACTAAACTGTTTTTGGTTTGCCATTTATCCGCAGCATGCTCAAAATATTCTCGATTCATGGTTGAAGCAATAAACTTCAAAAAAGCAGATTTACCCGTACTCGGAGGGCCAGATAATAAAATCAAACCAGCACCATTGACCAATTGTAATTTGGATTTGATGATAAATTCCTGCATTTTTTCTTGGAAATAGGGCGTTTCATCAATAAACTCTGGCGATATTTTAGGCACGTTTCTCGTTCGAGTACGCTCTAAATGTTCTCGATATTTTTTTTCTAAACCACAGCGCAATCCCTTTTGAGCAATCGTCGTCGAAGGCAATAAGGCTTTTAAACTCTCCTTTTCAAATTGTGGGAAATTTTTGGCTTTATTTTTACCAATGGCTATTAACCATAAAGCATTGATAAACTCATACGAATGGTCTGCGGAACTATAGGTTTCATAAGCTGTAGCAAAAGCATCGTACTCCATTTCCTTAATCTCAAAAGCCCGTCCTGCTTTTAAGTTATCGGTCGTTGATGGTCGATAAACTTGTAAATCCGTATCTCGAATGAAGGTAATTAGATAGGTATCTAAAACGCCTTTCTTTTCAATAATATCCATGTTCCAATTCGGGAAATTCCGAATATTGGAAT
>CAZXYA010000350.1:0-10034 GCA_964644655.1 uncultured Saprospiraceae bacterium
TAAAAACGGTTAGCTACTCGCTTTTTTGCATCCTGTCTGATTCGCTTCTTAGAAGATTTATGTTGTGCCATAAATTATATGAATTTTAATCTTTTTTACTATTTTTTCAAATTGGAGTGCAAATGTATAACTTTTCTTTTAAAAAGGGAAATGTAAATTGAAAATATTTGTTAAAGGATGAACTATAAATGATGAATGATGAATTGAGCAGAAAATGATAGCTATTTTAACATCTGACAATCTAACTTATTTTACGAATTTATCGTTCATCGTTAGACTTTACTCTCCACAACCCAATTCAATTTTTGAAAACAAGTCATTATTAGGAAAACAATAACCAGATAAAACAGCTTCTGGTACATACCGATTTAAATTTGGATCCCGTAAACCTGTTTCTAAAAAGACAGTTAAATCTTCTACTTGTTGATCCGTTAAATTTAATGGTTTAAATTGTCGAGCTATTTGTTCCGTAGGTACATTTTCATTTTCAGGAATTGCATCGTTAAAATAATGGACGACTTCCTTTAAAGTATATTTACTACTTCCATGAAAATAGAAAGGGGCATCTGCTAAATTATATAATTGAGGAATTTTAAATTTATGATTATCTATCGGGTCACCACTATATTCTCCTCGACCAAGATTTCTTTTATCTTCCGCAGAGGTATTAAAAGCTACACCAGTTTGGTATAAATCATTGACACCTAGGGCATAAAATTCATTAGCGCCAAGATTTTTTTCTTTATGACAGTGATAACATTTGGCATCAGAAAAGAAAACCAGCGCGCCTCTTTTTTCTTGTTCTGACATTGCTTCTTTATTGCCCTTTAAATACTCTTGGAAAGGTGCTTGATTGCTCAATAATGTTCTTAAGTAAGCAGAAATAGCAAAAGCAGCATTCTTTTTACTGTATCTTTCACTTTCTTCGTCTTCCGAAAAAGCCGCATCAAAATGAGTTCGATAACCATAATCATCTAATACTTCTTCAGTAATTTCCATTCTATGTACTTCTAGGCCTTCAATATTTTGGGATTCTAAGGCTGCAAAACCTGCTTCATTCACATGCAATGCAGGGTCTAATTCCCAACGATCTTCTGTACCTACGTTCACCCCTGTACTGCCAAACCGTCCATTCCAAGTCGTGTTTTCTACAAAAGCTACATTTAATACACTTAATGGTCGCACACCTTGTACATCCATTTCAAAATCTCGATAGGCTGCTAACTTCGTTCTATTTTCTCCATTATAACCAAAACCAATACCACCGTCCGCAATCCCTTGAACACCTCCTGGGCGAAATCCAGCAGAAGGTACGTGGCAAGAACCACAAGAATAGGTTTTTTTACCTGCTTCTTTGGTAGGGGAGAGGGCAATACCTGTTTCAAAAAACAACATTTTACCCAATTCTACTTTTTCTTGGCTCAAAGGATTTCTTGGATCTTGTGGAATAGCTGCAAAATCAGTAGCGTCAGGTAAGATGAAATGATCAATTGTATTGGATTCAGCCGCTCGAACAAGTGAAGAAGCTAATAATTGATCTAGAGGGGTATCGAGGTAAATTTTATCTTTTGTGCAAGCTGCGATTAGAATACTAATAAGTATAATTGTAACTAAACGTAATTTCATAATTTTCAGTTCAAAGGATCATTTTTACATAAGTAGTGTCATCGGCAGAATAGTGTGCTATATTGGTGATAATTGCAAATTTCAGACCTAAAATGCTAACGCTCTATAAGTAAAAGCAATTTTTTATTTATTAACTAAATAATAATTTGATTGTCAATAGATTAGAATATATAGACTATTGATTGTTTTTTAACTCAGACGTTAGAAATGTATTAGGTCGTAAGGACCATTTGTTGTATGCTTAAAACGGTTTCGGAAAGTTGGTGATGGGTAGCTATTTTAAATAGCTTAAATTTAGGAAGTTTTTTATAGGAAAAAAAATAGGTTGCCTTACTATTCCAATACAAATGTATAGACAATTTAATAAAAAATCAATATAATTTTTACTATTCTCTAAAATTGACAAATACTTAACTATATCACAATTTAGCATAGAGCTAGAGGCGTAGGGCTGGACAATTCTATAAAATCATAATATAAAATTAAATCTCAAAAACAACTTCAACCTCAACTTCAAAACTAAACGGGATAGTTCTGGTTGAATGCCAAATTTTATTTTGAAAATTTGACCAATTTGAAGTTGAGTTTGAGGTTGCAATTGATATTATAAAAAATTAGAACTGTTCTACTCTGGACTCCACGCTCTAAGCCCTCTGCTGAACAGTTACGTTATTTTTTAATAGCTTCTTTTTTCATTACCGGGTTGTTCGATTTCAAAATTTTCTTTTTCCTTTTGTTTTGCCACCATTTCTTTGACATCTTCTAATAATTGCTTGGCATCATAAACTACTCCATCTTTAATGGTATATTTAACACCTCCAACTCTAACCACTTCATTATCTTCCGTTAATTTAATAGCTCCTGTACCGTATAGCACTTTTAAATTGCGCAATGGATTTTCTTCGATTACTACAAAATCTGCTAGTTTTCCTACTTCTACAGTACCAATTTCTTCTTCCATACCTAGTGCTTCGGCGCCATTCAAGGTTGCAGAGCGAATGACTTCTAATGGATGAAAACCTGCTTCTCTTAGCAATTCTAGTTCTCGAATATAAGCAAAACCATATAATTGATAAATAAACCCAGAATCAGAACCAGCCGTTACTCGACCGCCTCTATTTTTATACTCTCTAATAAAAGTCATCCATAATTGGTAATTTCTTTTCCAAGCGACTTCTTCTTCTGTTCCCCAGTAATGCCAATAAGAACCATGAGAGACTTTACTTGGGGTATAAAACCGCCAAAGCGAAGGCATCGTATAAGTTTCATGCCATTCTAATCGACGTGTTTTGTGCAAATCTCTACTGGCTTCATAGATATTAAAAGTAGGATCTAAGGTGAAATCTAAATCCAATAATTCTTGCATCACTTTATTCCAATGGTCAGAAAAAGGTTCCGCTGCCTGTTTCCATAATCGACCTGCTTCTCCAAAACGATGTTGTTCATTTTGATAATTATAATCTAAAGGATAATTCTGTACGGTTCTATCGGAAAACAAAGCTTCGGGCAAGCCATACCAATGTTCCATAGACGTTAAGCCTGCTCTAGCAGAATGCAATACATTCCAACGACCCACATCCATCTGCGCATGGTGACAAGCGGATCGTAAACCTAATTTTTTATTTTCTTCTAAAGCTGCTTGCATGATTTTTGGTGGTGCCCCAAAAAACTTAATGCCATCTGCTCCTTTTTGTTTATTGTCTCTGACCCATTGACGAGCTTGTGCGGCAGTACTGATAGGTGTTTTGCTGCCCATCCCAAAAGCGGTATATGCTTTAATTCTAGGTGCAGTAATTTCATTTTTTTCACTACGGACTTTTTGATCTAAAACCCAATCTAGACCATTACCTGCCGAAGGGTCTCGAATAGTCGTGATCCCATGTGCCATCCATAATTTAAAAACATATTCTGCATCTGCTCCTTGTGATTTTCCACCTATATGCCCATGCATATCCACAAATCCTGGTAATAAATACATGCCTGTGCAATCTAATTCTTCGCCTCCTTCTTTTAGTTGAGGTCGTTTGGCTTCATTGATTTCAACACCTGGGTAACCAACTACATGAATGCCTGTTATTCGGTTATTTTCTACGACAATGTCGATAGGGCCTCTAGGTGGCGCTAAATTTCCATTAATGAGCGTAACGCCTCTAATAATTAATTGGGAATGTGGACCGTTTCCTCTGAATCTATCAGGGGCTTTTCGCAATTCCTTAGATGGTGCATCTTGGGCAAAACCGACTGAAGTGAATATAGAAAGCGCTATTAATAATAGCCATTTTTGAAAGCGAATATGCATAGTCTTATTTTAATAAAAGGTTAGGAGTGAAAGAATAAGCCTTAAAGGTAAAAATTATTTGGTAGGAGTAAATAAAGAAGTGGTGTTTTTTGTTTTACTAAATTACTAGGAAATCTTACTCGCTCTATTATTAGGGGGCATCCCAAATTGTCGCAAAAGAAACTCAAATAGGGTTTTTTATTTTTGGGTCAACAAATGAATTAACGCCAAATGATGGTCATCATGCTCTGCCACAAAAAAAGCTAAATCAATAATTTTCATTGGTGTTTGTAGCCTAGGATGTAAAGACTGTTTATTCAAATCGGCATCTTTTATACCCCGTAATAAAGTAACCAATTGTTTTCTGACCTCAATAAATGCCTCTAAAATAGCTTCAATATTTTGTTCATTATACTTAGCGTCGTAGGTTGCACTATTGGTTAAATCTGCTTCTGTTAAGTAAGCTTCTCCATTTATTATATCTGTTACTCTCGCATACCATAACCATTCTAAATTTAATAGATGCCCAACATGTTCTTGGATAGACCAATCATCTCCCTCCTGCTGAATGAGGAATTCATCTGCAAACTGTAGCACTTTTTGCTCGACTCTAATTGGGGCGCCAGCAAGTCGCTCGATAATGGAGGGAAATAGACCGTTATTGGCTATTAATTCAAATTTTCTATTAAACCAAGGTGTTTGTTGCATTTGTCAAGATATAAAATAAGAGCAATTATGACATAAAAAATATAATAAAACAAATTTCAAAGTCTATTTACTAATTTTTCTTATCTTTGGTAATACATACACATTGAAAAGACTACCCTAACCATAGAAACAATGAAGAGAACACTTAAAAACCTTCGTATTGATTATGATGGAAAATGGAAGATTTTAATTGAAAAAGCACCTAGACTTTTTATTCAATTCTTCCTTGCTGAAATTTATGATGAAATTGATTTTAGTTTTCCGCCTAAGTTCATGCATCAAGACGTTGCTAAAGTAATTGGTAGTACTAAAAAGAAAGGTGATTTGGTCACAGATTTAGTAATGGAAGTTCATTTACTAAATGGTCAAAAGAAATTATTGTATATTCATATTGAAGTACAAAGCACACCAACAGATAATTTTGGTGAAAAAATGTTTAAACCTTTTTATCGCTTACGAGATAAATACAATCAAGAAGTGACAGCATTGGCATTATTTGTTGGAGAATATATCCCAAAGGATTATGACCATTATGCCTATCAATTTGGTAAAACCCTTGTGAGATACGAATTTCCTACTTATATTGTAAAAAATCAGGATGAGACTACCTTGAAAAAGTCTGAAAATCCTTTTGCAGTAGCTGTTTTAGCTTGTATTTATTTGATAGAAACCAAAAAACAGGAACTTTTATCCAATAGATTAACGTTAAAAAAAGAACTAACAGATTTTATTTTAGATAATTTCTTAGGTAAGAATTTTGAACAAGAAATTATTTTAGGTATCATTGATTTTGTAGTGAATGTCATGATTTTGCCACCAAAATTAGAAGATGATTATAATGATTATTACCTTGACAATTATAAAAAAATCGAAACTATGTATGTGCTAACAGATAAAGCCGCTGATTTGGCAGATATTATTTTTAATGAAATTATAAAAAAATCTTACCGAACGGTTATTAAAGAATTACAAGAAGTAGAAAAAATTAAAGACTATAAAGCAGCTCAATTGAAAGCTGAAAAGGCAGCTAAAGCGGCAGAATTGAAAGCTGAAAAGGCAGCTAAAGCGGCAAAATTGAAAGCTGAAAAGGCAGCTAAAGCGGCAGAATTGAAAGTAAGAGAAAATACGGTAATAAAGCTTCATTTTCATAAAGCTATGCCTGTAGAAGAAATTATAACCTTGTTTGGTTATGAAAAAGCATTTGTGAAAAAAGTTATCAAAAATCACAAAAAGTAATATAAGGCAATTATTTATTCCATCGTTTTTTTGGTATAATAAGAAAAACCCAACTGTATCTTATAATAAGGAACTTCCTCCTGCAAATATTCGAAAATATCCTTCATTTTAAAGGGAGGCTTCATCGCTTTAATTGCTACTTCAATTCGTTCATATTCTGCTTCTGTAAAATATTTAAACAAATCTATAGGCTCTCCTTTTTCGTATAAATGAGCGATATGAGAATAAATGGTGACTGGATTTAAGGCACGTTTTTCGGCAATTTGCTCAATCGTTAATCCCTGTTTGTATAATTCATAGGTAAGTATATAAGTTGATCCTTGTAATTTTTCTCCTGCTGCCACTTTCAATTTAATATATTCAATGATTTTGTCCATGAAAAGATTACCATATAATTGTAATTTTCGTTCTCCCACTCCCGATATTTCCATTAAATCTGCATCAATTGTTGGGCGTTTGGCTGCCATTTCTTCTAAGGTAGCATCAGAGAAAATAACATAAGGTGGTACACCTCTTTGCTGCGCCAATGTCCTTCTTAGTACTCTTAAAATTTCAAATAACTCATCTCTAACTCGTTCTCTTTTAGGTTTGACCTTTGCTTGTGCTTTCGCTTTTTTTGCTCGACTTTCTGCCACCTGTGCTTTGACTAATTCTACCTTTTTTTTGTTAAAGAGGACTTCATGACTTAAAGGTGTTATTCGTAATACATTATGATCATCATAAGCTACTTCTAAATAGCCTAAATTAATGAGTTGCATGAGGAAGAACTGCCAATCTCTTGTACTAAAATCTCCACCTGCACCGTAAGTTTTGATTTTATTATAGCCTCGATCAAAAATTTCTCGTCTATTAGAGCCTCTTAAAACGTCTATTAACATAGAGGTTCCTACCCGTTGTTTTAAACGATATACTGCGGATAATGCCTTTTGAGCAATAATCGTCCCATCAAAATATTGTGGTGGATTTTTGCAAACATCACAATTGCCACAAGCTTTTTCAAAGGGTTCGCTAAAATAATTGAGTAATATTTTTCGACGACAAGATAGAGACTCTGCATACTGCTGCATTCGTTCTAGCTTGGCTAATTTTAAATTAACTTGCGTACTTTCATTATTGCTCAATATTTCTCTTAACGTTCTAATATCTGCATAAGAATAAAAGAGTAGGGTACTAGCAGCAGTACCATCTCGACCAGCACGACCTATTTCTTGATAAAAGCTCTCTATATTTTTTGGTAAATTATAATGAATCACCCACCGAACATTGGATTTGTCAATGCCCATCCCAAAGGCAACAGTTGCACAAACGATTTCTATAGTGTCGTTGATAAAATCTTCTTGCACTTTAGACCGTTGGCCTGCAGGTAATCCCGCATGATAAGCTTTGGCTTTCAGCCCCGACATTTGCAATTTATCTGCTAAATTCTCTGTATTCTTCCGACTAAGACAGTAAATAATCCCCGGTTGGTTCGGTCTTTTTTTGATGAATTGAATAATCTGTTCAAACTTTTTTTGTCCAGGTTTTACATCTAAACTTAAATTGGGACGGTCGAAAGAAGCTACAAATATTTTTGGCTGATACATGTCCAATTGGGCGGCTATATCTTTTCGAGTAGCTTTATCTGCCGTTGCCGTCAATGCAATAATGGGCGTAGTGGGAAAATGCCTTTTAATAAATTTTAACTGCGTATATTCTGGCCTAAAATCATGCCCCCATGAAGAAATACAATGTGCTTCGTCTACTGCAAATAGGGCAATTTTCACTCTTTTTAATAAGGATAAAAAATTTGGGGAAACTATCTTTTCGGGAGAAACATAAATTAGGTCGATATTTTGATTGAAAACATCATCTTCTACTGCTCTTTGTTCTGAACTAGATAAGGAACTATTTAAAAAAGAAGCTTTAATACCTGTGGCCCGAAGTCCCTCCACTTGATCTTTCATTAAAGAAATCAATGGCGAAACGACTACTGCAACACCATCCATTGTTACCGCTGGAATTTGATAACAAATAGATTTGCCACCTCCTGTAGGCATCAAGACTAAGGTATCATTCAAATCATAAACTGATTGAACAATATCCGCTTGCATCGGTCGAAAATTATCGTAACCGAAATATTTTTTAAGGGCAATTTTTGCGTTCTCCAAATTCATTTATGGAAGTTTGTGCGTTTTCATAATAGTACAGATAAATGGATAAAAAAACGAAAAATATCATTAACTGCTCAAAAGCTAACTAATAACTCATCACTAATAACTCCTAAATAGTACCCCTATTTCTAACTCGCCAAATAGACATCAATAAACGAATGGGTAAAAGGATTGCTGCTACAATACTACCAACCCCAAATAAGAGCATTTCGGCAGTAATGTATTTTCTCATAGTTTCTCGTTCTGGAATGGACATGTCTGCTAGAAAATTTTCGACCCCTTTTTCATCTAAAAATGTTTGAAAATAATTGAGTTCGTTAACTAGGTAAAACAACAGAATAGGGGTGAGCATAATAAGACCTATTTTAATCTTTTCCCAGTTGGCTAGAAACGAATATTTTAATAAAAAAATCAATCTGGTAAAGGTAATAAAAGTAATAATAAAAAGGAGGTTACTACGATAGAAAGGATAATTTGCACCAACTTTGGTGTAGATAGGATATAAAACACCGATAACTAGAATAGCAGTTAATAACCACCAAACCAATTCTAATTTTATGAAAAGCGACTTTTGTTGAGTATCCATTTTTGACTAGCTATAGATTACTTGAAAATCGCAAAAGTACGGTAAAAATGGAAGCTTTAAGTGGTATTGAGTCAGCAATAAATAAATGCTATATCCGATTAAGGTAAAAAAAATTCCTATACAATGAAGTACAGCAATCTAAATCTGATATTGTATGAAACTAATTCTTTATCAAGTGGAGTGATTAAGCAAAATTAGTGGTAAAATGAGGAAGTAGTCAATTCTATTTTATCTAAAATAAATGCTAAATTAACCTTTTTTAAACTAAAAAATAGAATTTATGTTAAAATAGCATGAAAATCAATTAGAATTGTTTTCTTTTGCAAAGAAAATCAAATCCGTTTAGCTAACCTTAACTATTTTAACCATTTATTATGAGTAGGAAAGCTTTATTAGAAAAAATTGCTCCTGTTTTTGGTAGCTCGTTTACTATTAGAAAGTTTACCAACCCAGAAACTTGCAAAACGCCACATTGGCATTTTCATCCAGAATATGAAATTGTTTATATTTCTAATGGGCAAGGAAAGCGACATATCGGCAACCATATTTCTCATTATGAGAATGGTGATTTAATTTTCTTAGGCCCTAATTTACCCCATTTTGGGTTTTGCGATCAGTTTATGGAAGAGCATACCGAAATAGTTATTCAGATGAAAGCTGATTTTTTGGGAAAAGATTTTTTTCAATCTCCTGAAATGGCAATTATCAAACAACTATTTGAACGCTCTAAACAAGGATTGATTTTTGATCAAATGGTCAAAGAAATAATAGGAAAGCATCTAATTTCCATGTTAGCAATGGATAACTTCGACCGCCTACTGGAATTATTGAAAATACTAAAAATACTAGCACAGACGGAAGCTTATACCTTATTGAATGCTAGTGGTTTATCTTTAGAAGTACAATCTCAAGACCACTACCGAATTAATACCATTTATCAATACGTAGAAAGCAGATTTAAAGAAGAAATAAGCTTGGATGAAATGGCTAAAGAAGTGAATATGACAGTCCCTGCTTTTTGTCGATATTTTAAGAAGTTAACAGGTAAAACCTTTACGCATTTTGTCAATGAATTTAGAATAGCCCATGCCTGTAAATTATTATCGAAAGGGACTTTACCCATATCTGAAGTTTGTTATGAAAGCGGATTTAATAACTTTTCTCATTTTAACAAACAATTTAGACTTATTACGGGTAATAGCCCGTCTAAATACCGAAAAGCTTTGAAGACTTTTGTGAGTTAAAAACAGGGAGAGATGTACAGAGTTAAAGGTACAGAGGTGAGTAATAGAGCGTCAGATTAAAAACTGATATTGTTTATTTTGATAATGCATCTAAAGTCCCTGCCTGCGGCAGGCAGGCGTTGGGAAACCTAATCTGTTGGGAAAAAAACACGCCCAACGGATTAACTTCCCACAGTTTACTCCGATTTTATCGGAGGATAATTATC
>CAZXYA010000351.1:0-10023 GCA_964644655.1 uncultured Saprospiraceae bacterium
ACATGTGATAAGGTACTTTTTCCAGAACCATTTGGGCCCATAATCGCATGAACTTCGCCCGGTTTAATGTCTAAGTTGATACCTCTTAAAATTTCTTTGTCATCTACGGAGACTTTTAAGTCTTTAATTTTTAGCATTTTCTATTTAAATTTTACTATATAATCTTGTAGGTTATACAGTTTTGAAGGATGTTTTAGTAATTTTATTTTATGTTAATGGTTGCCTGTACATCAATTCTAAATCCATATTCTTTAAAAAAACGTTTATTTCGTTCATTGTCAATTGTAAAAAAATGTGGATGTTTTTTATTACAGGCAAAAGCTTTTTTGTATTTAAAATCATTTAATTCATGGTTTTCTAAAATTAGCTTTATCGTATTCTCAAGTTGTTGAATAGCTTTACTTTTCCATTGGCCTCTTTGATTTTTTAGCTCGACTAAGTAGATTGTTTCTTCAAAAGTTAACATTCCGTCACAAGTACTTTCTTTCTGGTTAGTTCCTCTTTTTAAAATCTCCAAACAATTACAATTATCAATTGCTGTGAACGAAACAGGTTTTTGTGCACTATTTTTAATAATTGCTATTCTTTCCAAAGGTATTGGTAATGTTCTCGATAGGTGGTTTGAGTTATTTCGATTAGTTGCTTATTAAATTGCTCATTGGCTATTTCAAATCCTAAGGCTACTTTCCCCTGAGACTTTAAGCCTAAAAAACCAGTACTTATTTTGCCTAAGGCTCTGCCTAATTGCTCAATTTGCTGTTGGATAAGGTCTCTTTGTATCATTTATTTGCTACTACATTTTTCCTATTTTCAAACACCATTTCATAATGTTCCACTTTTGGAAAAGGATCATAATAATCGTGTAATAAACTTTTCCATTCTTGATAAACAGTAGACTGTCTAAAACCTATGGTATGGTTTTCTAAGTTTTCCCAATTCACTAACAGTAAATATTGATTTTCTTGTTCCACACACTTTTGTAAGGAATGATTGACGTAGCCTTTTATGGAGCTAATATATACTGATGCTTTTTGAAAATCTTTTTCAAATTGCTGAGTTAAATCAGGTTTTACGGTTAAAATGGCTACTTCTAGAATCATTGATTTATATTATCTGTGTTCTGTCACAACTTTATGTAGCACGACTTGTGCCGTTTTTTCATAGTCATCATGCCAGCCAAAATAATTACCCGTTTTAAAGTAATTTTCATGGATATAACCATTCCCTACGTAGTCGAATATTTCGGTATATTCAATATTTAAATCTTTTTCTTCACAGACTAGCGCACAAAATAATTTGCCATCTTCAATTTTCATTTTGAAAGTAAATAGCTCATTATCTACCCGACCAAAGTCAACTTTATTATCGTATTTACTAGTCCAAGGGTCACCGTCATTTGGTTTGGTATAATGGTCTATCTGTATCATACCACTATTCCATCGAATTTTTACCGTTGCTGGATTACCGCTGATTCCTGCTGATTCTTTTCCATGAATCTGTGCGACGATGGTCCGTCCGTTCCCTTCGACAAAATCAACCTGCATGGTGGATTCAAGAATATGGACACCAGTAGTCATCGGCCAATTATCTCTAGTATCTTGATTCCCCCTCCAATATTCTCTAAGTTCCGTACGGCAATATTTATCCCCTAACTCTGATAAACCAGAAGTCGTAAAGCCTGTAAACTTAGTCCAAAAAGTATAGCTCCCATCATCGTTTTTATAAAAATATTTAGATTCTTCGGGAGTTAATCTGTCATTAATAATATCTTGATAACCTATAGATGTTGCTTGCCCTGTTCCTCTATCTATAGGTACAGATAAGTACCAATTCTCCCAAGTTATTACTTCTGCTACTGGTTCTGGATCTGGTGCTACAACAGGGGTTTCGACCTCATTTGGATTGCTTTCGATAGGAGTTATTATCTTGATTTCCTCTTTCGAACTACAAGCTGTAATGAAAAGAACCATTACAAAAATGAAAAACGGATTATCTACTATTCCCATTGACTTCTTAAACATAAATAATTATTTTTTAGTAAAAAAATGACTACAATGATTCTATTACATTTTAAAATTGCAACTTATTGATTATCAGTAGTGGTTTTAATTTTAATTGTCATTTTAATTTTAATTCATTCCTATCACAAACGTCGTTCTTCTTTTTCAAATGCTTTGTTTATAGCATTAATTTCAGTTACCAACTGATAAAACATCAATTCCTCTTCATCATTCGGTAACCGAATCATCTTCACAAACCGTAAACCCAATTTTTTAAGCAATTTTTGTGAATTAATATTCGCCACGGTCGTAATCGCATTAATTTGCGTTAAGCCAAATTCCGTTAAGGCTAATTCTTTTACTTTTAAGGCACTTTCTAAAGCATAGCCTTGTTTGCCATATTCGGGTAAAAAGGAGAATCCAATATCTACCCCTTCTAAACCTTCTCTATCGTATAAGCCACAACTCCCCATTTTTACGCCATCTGACTTTCGGATAACTGTATTATTAGAATAACCCAATCGTTCTTGCTGTGGGCGCATCTTTTCTAGGATATAATTTTTTGCATCTTCTATCGTTTTAATTCCCCTATCGCCTATAAATTCTAACCAACCTTTGGAGTTCATTACCTCATAAACGAAGGCAGCATCGGCTGTGGTAGTTGGTCGAATGATTAATCGTTCTGTTTCGTATGTTGGGATGTTTTTCACGGTTAATTTATTGTTCAATGATAGAAGTAATCAAGGTATTATGTCTTATTCTTTGTCAATTGAATTGTCTTTTCGTCAAAATCAAAATGAGGAAAAGTAATTAGAGCCCTTTATCTCTAATAATCATTTTACTTTTTTTCATTGAAAAAAAAGTAACAAAAAATTCTAGTTAAAACTTAACCCTCCGGGAGTTTTAACAGGCAGCCGCCACCATGACAGATAATCGGCAACTCTTCAACATAAAATCTCATCTAGCTAAACATGAAAACGGACCAGAATCATTCTCCTTCTTCAATTGCAAATTGCAAAACATAAGGAGTCGGCGCATTCCAATTCAAGCAAACTTCATTGCTCGCATAACTTTCCCAAACATCTTTATAAGATTGCATTGGGGAAGCATTCTTAGGGTATTCTAACTCATGGGCATCTTGCTTATGATCATTGGGTCCACCACAAACGAAACCTGGAACAGGATCTTCTATGCCATCTGCTTGTGATTGTCGATGATGTACATTCATTGGGGATTTATCTCCTATACCTGTGATCATTGAAAGACCAATTGCATTATGTCCAAATAGATAATTCAACGAAGAAAGTACGGCTTCTACATAAGCTGGTTTAGGAGAAACTTTATGTGCTTCTCCAATCACAAAAGCAACGTTTTGTACATCACTATTAGAGGCCCATTGAAAATCATTGACCCCTTGTTGATAATCGAAGGTTTGCACTCGATTGGTCAAGTCATCCGCACTAGCAATCAATCTTTTTTCTAATGCTTCTTTCACTTCCATAGGCAAGGCAACCTCCTCATTTAATAAAATAAATACCCCCAAATATCGCATAAAACTCTTCCATCCATCCCCATAGGTATAAGTTAAATTTGGTAAATTAGTACTAATAAAATCTAAATATTGTTGGTCACCAGTAGTGCTATATAACTCTGCCGCCGCCCAAAATTGTTCTTGTGTCGAATCGTCATCTCCATATTCTCCAGTCACTACATCTTCAGGGTTTTTAAAAGCTACTTTAGGATTATGCACACCCCAAGTCCATGCTTTTTTTGCTTGCGCCAACCATTTATCCGCTTGCTGGGCATCTTGTTTTTTATACTGACGCGCCATCTTAGCTAATACAGCAGCAAAATCAAAAGTAGCAACAGAACTTTTAGGCATAATGAATCGAGGTTTATCTCCTTCATGTGGCATAATCGCACCGCTAAACCGTTTAGTGGTCAACTTATGAAACACCCCACCATCTTCATCTTGCATAGTAGCAATCCAATCAATTTCATATTTAATTTCATCTAACAAATCATTAATGCCATTTCCACTTTCGGGAATATTCAAAGAACCATCGGGATACAAATCTGGATAGCGCTCTAACGTATGCAATAATTGACCTGCCGAAAAAGAACCATTCGAGACATATTTTCCAAAATCTCCCGCATCATACCAACCCTTCGGAGCCGAAATAGCGCCTGTTTTACCAGTACTTGGGTGAAAAAATACTTCCTCATCCAAATGTCCAGCAAGTCGTTTCCATTGTCCACCATGTTCCTCGGTAATTTCCGTACTCTGTCTTTGATAATAGTAAGACTTGGTAACTATTGGAAGTACTTCTTTATAAAAATCTTTTCCTATTTCAAATGGATAAGAAGATAGCCCATTATCCAATTTGATTTGATAATCCCCTTCTTTTTTGAGTGCTGAAAAATCAAATTGTTGTATAGTTTCTCCTGATAATTTTGCTTGTTTTTTAGCCCCAATACTTCCTGTAAAGACTTCCTTGCCATTTTCAAGGTTAATAATAGCAAAAGCCGAATGTTCCGTATCTCCAACTATACTCCCTACTTTTTTTGCCTTGGGAAAATAGCCTAATTGATTTAATCGAATCAGTTCGGAGGCAGATTTGATATATTGAGATTCCTCAACCTTTATTTCCTTTTTTTCAATAGGCTTATTCATATCATTTTTAGTAGACGAACTACTGTTACAGCTCCAAAAAATGACAAATAATAAAAAGAGGGTTAAATACTTCATAAATTAGGGTTTCAGTCTACTGTAATCACCAATTTTAGTGGTTGGTTATAAGTGCTGCTGTTCGTTTTTTTCTTATTGTATCATTTTTCATTTGCTTTTCACTTAGGGCCTTCCTTTTTATATTGAAATTGGATTTCTTCAAAGGATTCATTGCCCTTTTTTGAAATTCGTTTTTTTCCTTTGGTAGTAAATCCAAATCAGTAATAAAAATTTTGACTTAATTCATTCTTTTTCATTGTCCAAAGTATTGTTTTGGCTGAAGGATTGATTGTTTTATAGAATCAATTGTGAATTTCATTATCTCGTATCCTATTTTCCTATTCCAATATTCTGGATGAACATAAATTCCATAAATTTCAAAATCAGCTCTTTCTTTTTTGTCTTTAGGTTTTCCTAATGAAATAAATCCTAAGCCTTCTTCTTTCTCATTTAACCATATGTAATTTCCCCTTTCTTTTTGAGTTAAAATCTTTTTCCAATTTTCTGCAAAATTTTCAACAAGTAATCCTGAAAGAAATTTTTCACTCAAAATTCCTTTGAACGCTTTTTTCAATGAACACAATTGAGCTATGGCTATTTAATTTATTCTATTTTCTTCAAATTCAACTATCACTCTTTGAGATATATTTTTTGTTTTTTAACGGTTGGCATCTATTTCAGTCTACATACATAATGTAGATTAAAATAGATGCATTGTTAGCCTTTCGCCTTCTTTTTTGATTTTAAGTCTAATTTCATTTGTTTCATTTCTTTTTCTAGCTCTTCCAAACTCTGATTTTTTTCAGCAATTCGTCTCTTTTCTTTATAAGATTCATACTCTTTTGCTGCTAATTCATCAGCTAACCTTTTAGTTATTCTACCTGAATGTTGCAGTATTTCTCGTTCATTAATCGTCAAAATACCATTTAGCTTTTTTATCCAATCTTTCATATACATTGGTCTTTGTGCTTGAGCTTGTGCCTCTGCAAAAGCTAGATACTGTTCAACCAAGAGATTTAATTGTTTTAATTCATCTTCTTTTAAATAGTTTTTTGCGATTGTAATATCTGATTTTCTTATTTTTTCGCCCTTCCAAGTTGTTAATCCCATATTGGTCTTCTTAGCACTTACCCTTTTCCTTATTAACTCGGCAGCAGTATGTTGATGTACTGCCCAATGCAGTTTATTTTGAACGGTTGCATAAAATTCGTTAGTTATTTCTCCTTTTCCGTCATAATCAATACTGGTTGTATAAATATCTTTTACTTTCTGATAAAAAACTCTTTCCGAGCTACGAATATCTCGGATTCTTTCCATCAGTTCATCAAAATAATTCATTTGATTCCCTGACTTTAATCGCTCATCATCCATCACAAAACCCTTTATTAGATACTCTTTTAGCTGTTGAGTTGCCCAAATCCTAAACTGTGTCCCTCTATGAGAATTTACGCGATAACCTACAGAAATAATCACATCAAGGTTATAATAAAGTATATCCCTTTTTACTTTTCTTTTGCCCTCTTGCCGAACTTGTGCAATTTTTGCACAAGTTGTTTCTTCCATTAATTCACCTGTTTTATAAATGTTTTTTATATGTCTTAAAATGGAAGTTCTATCGGTTTGAAACAATTCTTCCATTTGATACTGGTTTAACCAAACTGTTTCATTTTCAAGAATTACTTCGATTTTAGTTTGACCGTTTTCTGTTTGATATAGTATGATTTCGCCTTTCATTTTTTTAGAAGTTGTTTTTATTTTGAACTTGTGCGAATATACACAAGTTCATTTTTCTTTGCAACTTCTTTGGTTTTTCTTTTTTCTTTTTCTTGGTGAAGGCTAACTTGTTCATACAAACGAACTAGTTCATATATTTGTAATAGCAAAAAATTAAAGTTTGTTTAATTTGTGTATTTAACAATCATAACTCACTATTTATCAACTAATTATTTTTGATTTAAATTAGTTTTTTATAAAAATACAATTTTATAAAAGCAAATATTTAGCTTAAAAAACCTAATACCTCCTGTATTTTTTCCAACCTCCGAAACCGCTCATCCTCAATAACTGTCTCCACCTGTTCATAAGCCCAAGTTGTATGAAAAGGCACATGAAAAGCATGTCCGCCTAGTTCCAAAACAGGCAAAACATCCGACTTTAAAGAATTGCCAATCATTAAAAATTGGTTAGGTGGAATAGCCAAATGCTGAATGAGTTTTTGATAATTTGGTACTTTCTTTTCCGACATGATTTCAATATGGTGAAAATAATCCGCTAAACCAGACTTTTCTAGTTTGCGTTCTTGGTCTAGCAAATCTCCTTTGGTTGCTAGGACCAAGCGATATTTTCCTTGTAATGCTTTTAACACTTCTTCTACCCCATCAATCAATTCCACAGGCGCTTCCAACATTTCTCGACCAATAGCCATCATTTTTTCAATAGCCAATAAATCGATTGTTTTATTAGAAATGCTCATAGCTGCTTCTATCATGGACAGCGTAAAAGCCTTTATTCCGTATCCGTATAAGGGTAAATTTTTGATTTCAATGGCAAATAGCTCTTTGTGACTACTATGCTTCGGTAAATAATCTTCCATCAAGGCACAAAATTGATCTTCGGCCTTTCTGAAATAAGGTTCATTGACCCATAAAGTATCGTCTGCGTCGAAAGCTATGGTTTTAATATTTGTCAAACCATTTTTATTAAAAATCTGATTCTCAAAACAAATTTTCTATTTCCTATTTTAAAAATTGAAAATGATGAATTGAAAATTGAAAATTGTTTATCCTACACTACCTTCCAAACTAATCGCCAATAACTTTTGTGCTTCTACTGCAAATTCCATCGGTAATTCATTCAATACCTCCTTACAATAGCCATTGACAATCATATTAATAGCATCTTCTTCACTCAATCCTCTTTGTTTGCAATAGTATAATTGGTCTTCGCCAATCTTGGAAGTGGTTGCTTCATGTTCTACTCTAGCAGAATTATTTTCTACTTCTAAATAAGGAAAAGTATGTGCGCCACATCTATCCCCCATCAATAAAGAATCACATTGGGAGAAGTTTTGGGCGTTGGTAGCTTTTTTACCGACCTTGACCAATCCTCGGTAAGAATTATGGCTTTTTCCAGCAGAAATACCTTTTGAAATAATGGTACTTTTGGTGTTCTTTCCTAAGTGAATCATCTTAGTGCCAGTATCCGCTTGCTGATAGTTATTTGTTACCGCTACCGAATAAAACTCCCCAACAGAATTATCTCCTTTCAAAATACAAGAAGGGTATTTCCAAGTAACCGCAGAACCAGTTTCTACTTGCGTCCAAGAAATTTTAGCATTCGCTCCTTCGCAAATACCACGCTTGGTTACAAAATTATAAATACCTCCTTTGCCCTCTTTATCACCAGGATACCAATTCTGAACCGTAGAGTATTTAATAGAAGCATCTTTCTTAGCCACTAATTCTACTACTGCTGCGTGCAATTGATTTTCATCTCGCATCGGTGCAGTACAACCCTCTAAATAGGATACAGTACTACCCTCTTCTGCAATAATCAAGGTTCTTTCAAATTGTCCTGTATTCGCCGCATTAATACGGAAATAAGTCGATAATTCCATCGGACATTTTACGCCTTTTGGAATATAAGTAAAAGAACCATCACTAAATACCGCAGCATTTAAAGCCGCAAAATAATTATCGGTATAAGGCACTACAGACCCCATATATTGCTTGACCAATTCAGGATGCTTTTTGACCGCATCACTAAACGAACCAAAGATAATTCCCAGTTTAGCTAAGGTATCTTGGAAGGTAGTTTTGACAGAAACACTATCAAAAACTGCATCCACCGCTACTACTCCAGCCAATACTTTCTGCTCATTTAAAGGAATGCCCAATTTCTCAAAAGTCTTGATTAACTCAGGGTCTGCCTCATCCAAGCTATTTAATTTGGGCTTCTGCTTAGGTGCCGCATAATAGAAAAGATCTTGATAGTTGACTTTAGGATAATTCACATTTGGCCAATTTGGCTCTTCTAAAGTCTGCCAGTGACGAAAAGCTTTTAAACGATATGCCAATAAAAATTCAGGTTCTTCTTTTTTAGCAGACAATTGTCTAATAATATCTTCGTTCAAGCCTTTTGGAAAAGCTTCCATCTCTACATCACTCGTAAAACCATATTTATAATCACTATTGGTTTGGTCTTCTAAGACCTGCATAGATTCGCTAAGTACTTCGCTCATTATATTGGTGTGGTTGTAGTAAATGATAGAACTCTTGCGGAGGAGGAGGGATTCGAACCCCTCATTGGCAACATCTTTTAAAAGCCTATCTCATTCACTTTAAGTTCTAATTTTTTTGCAAAAGAAAGCATATTTTCCAATTTATACAAAAAAGTATAAATAAATGTTCACGGAGAAGAGGTATTATTTTGATTTTGTCTAAATAAGCGATTTTTCGCTAGAAATACGGTGTTTTCAAAACCACTTTTCTTTTTAAAAATTAGCTGTAAAATAGGGTAGATCTAAAACATTATTTCTGTACAACCGAACTAAACTAGTTGCTAGTTGCAGGTTGCTAGTTGTCCTACGATAACAAGTGATTCTGGAATTAAATTGCTGACAGTTTAAAAGGGTTGTCGGTTATCAGTTAGATTCGCAACTAGTAGAGCCTACAACTGACAACTCTTCAAATTAAACTAGTATGTATTTAATTCCTAGACCACCAGCAACCAGCAACTTATTTCCACTTTGCCAGTTTTCGACAAAATAAAAAGGTATTTCTAGCCGTAAAATCAGCTTATATACGTTCTAACAAGCATACTGGCATACTTCTTGCTAAAAGAAAAGTACCTACTTACAAAATTCACCTCTCAGACAATACCCTATTTAGTACATCTCATCAACAGACCTATTTTATTATTACCTACTTTATTGGTACAATCAATCTATGCAAAATAGAGGATGACCAATCTTGAACAAAAACGAACTAATGAACTACACCTTTCAAAATCACTTCTTGACTAAAATCGGTCGATTTTTCACTAAAACTACCGCTGTTCCTGCTATTACAGAAAGTCCTAACTTTCATTATTTAGATAATGTAGCGCAATTTGACATTATCAAAATAGCAATGGCTGATGCAGTTGTAATTGGAAAGACAGATTTAACGACAATCAAAGAGTTATTACAACTCATTCGATCAGCCAATCAACGAATGGTTTATTTGAAGCCTGTGTTCCTTTCATCCCTTGCGC
This sequence comes from uncultured Saprospiraceae bacterium, assembly GCA_964644655.1. GTDB lineage: Bacteria > Bacteroidota > Bacteroidia > Chitinophagales > Saprospiraceae > JAFMDF01. Next base: position 9,982 of record CAZXYA010000351.1, read on the forward strand.
TTTATGAATCACTTAAACATCAAGTGGACGGTTGGTATCAAC
>CAZXYA010000352.1:0-10005 GCA_964644655.1 uncultured Saprospiraceae bacterium
AGGAGGGCTTAAGGGAGCGAATATTTTAGTTTTCCGTTGGAAAACTAAAATATTCGCTCCCTTAAAATCCCTTTTGCGAGGCGACAAAGTCGCCGAACAAAAATAAACTTATTTAATTTACAGAGTACTTAGTTGTGGGATTACCAACTTTTCAATTTTAAATTTATCATTTTCAATTTATTTTAAAAGTGTACTTTTTACACTAAGCTAAAGTCCACAAAGGTAAATGATGTAATTGAAATAGGAAAGGAAATAGTAGAAATAGGTTGATTTAAAATGCTCGACCCACGCCTAAATTATAATTAATTCCTCTAAAACCAAGCTCTTGGAATTCTTGAATAGCCCAATAAGTACCATTAGGGTTGGGGAAGGGGTTTCGTAATTTATAACCCAAATCTAACCTTAGAATAAAATATTTGAAATCGGCATTGATGCCAAAACCTGTTCCTAAGGCGATTTCTCGCCAAAACCTAGTGCTTATTTGGGAGCCAGGACGATCTACGTCTTCTTTGAGTGTCCAAACATTACCTCCATCTAAAAATACGGTACCTTCAAAATCAAAACTAGCGGATTGGAATAATAAGAAGCGATATTCGGCGGTGAAAATTAATTTTAGATCACCAGTTTGGTAAAAGGGGGTCGCATTTTCTTGATAAGCAGGAAAAGTAATAGGGTCACGGTAACTTCCTGGACCTAATTCTCTAATTCTCCACGCTCGAATACTATTAGGACCACCAGCAAAGAATTGTTTAACATAAGGAATCTCATCCGTAGTGCCAAAAGGGAAGGCGATACCACCATTTATTCTAAAGGCAAAAGATCTGGTAGGGCGTAAAAACTTAAAATACTGGGCATCTATATCTAATCGACCAAATTGAGCAAAGGCTAAGCCAAATAAGGAAAAAGTATCTCGGTTTTCCGATCTAAATTGATTGGCAATTGCATTGGTGGTTAATGCTTCTATTCCAGATATTTCAGAATTTAAAAATAAGCGCCAGTTAGAACTTTTCCGAACATTTCTACCCGCAAAAGAGAAGCCAAATTCTCTAAATAATAAGCCTGTGAATAACTGGTCTTGATTAAAGGTCCGTTCTAAGAAGGGATTATCGTCAAAAGCATCGGCACCACTACTGCCCAGTTCAATGGTTGGTTGGAAAATGTTGATGCCAAATTGTTTGATAAAATATCGGCGATTTGGATTATTTTGAATTTCATAACCTAAGGAAATATCCGCACTAAAATATCGCCAAAAATCTCTTCTTTGTGTCCAGTTTAAGCCTAAAGTTAGCTTAGTATTGGCATTTTCCAATATACTATTATAAAATTTATCCTGGAAAGCCCCAATATTATTCATCAATCTAACAAAACCAAAAAGGTCTCTAAATTTCGGAATACTTAGATCAAACTGGGGACTGATGTCATAATTATCAATAAAACTTCCAGCAGTATTACGACCTACTTGCAAACCAAATCTCAGATTAGCGTTAAATAATTCAGAACCACCAAAAGCATTCTTATCCTGATAGGATAGAGAGGTTTCTATACCATTTAAATTAGAATTTGTCGTTGCATTAAGGGAGGTGGTATTTTTATATTCTAAATTTCCACCTGCACTTCGACGCTGATTAGCAGGTAAATAGATATTAAAATTAATAGTCGAAGTAGTATCATCAACGACTTTTTCATTAATATTGGCAAATTTAAAGATGCCTAATTCCCCTAAATTTTGAATGGTCCTATTATAATTTTTTTGACTGTATAACTCTCCTTTTTTTAGGAAAATTCTACTAGCAATAACATCCGAACGCACGTCATATCTTTTGTCCTTAGCCAACATAAAATGAATACCATTGATAAGGCTATCTTTTAAATAGGTTTCTGAACTTTGAGGATTATAATAAGGATGGACATAAATGTCTCCAATTTGATAGGTTTTGTGAAAAGTTGTATCATTAACTGGAAATACTTCTAAGGCTAAGGAAAGCTGATTTGTTTTGGTGGTATCTGTTTTGAATACTAATTGGTCAAAATAATTAGCATAAAAATTCCGATAGCCCACATTTCTTAAATGGGTCCTAATTCGTTGTTTTTCTTCTTCATATAATTGATTGGAGACTGGACTACCTTTCTTGAAAACTGTAGCTGGTTGAATATCATTTAAGATACATTGAATAGCCGCATCCTTACTAACAAATTTGATGGTATCAACGGTAAATAATCGTTTAGGATTGACCCTATAAGTGACTTCAGCTTGTTTGCGTTTGATGAGGGTCGCAAAACTAACTTCCGCATTGTAGTATCCTTTTTTTTCTAAAAAATTTTTCATTGACTGAGCGGTTTCTTCCGCTAATACTTCGCTATAGATACTTGGATATTCCGCAATGAGTCGTCTTGATTTTTTGTCTTTTTTCTTTTGTTTCTTTTTAGATTTATAATAGAACCAACGGCGATTAATTAATAAAAATTTTGTATTGGGTTTCTGTTTGATAATTCCTAATAATTCTCCTTCCAACTTCTTTGGCTTCTTTATTTTATGGGTAGTCTCAAATTTAATCTCGCTTTTTTTAAGGAAAGCTTCGTCTTCTTGTAGGTATTTTGTAGTGTTGCAAGAAAATAACAAGCACCAACTGGCAAAAAAGAAGAGCCTTCGCCAATAGTTGAATAAATGTATGTTATTTTCGTTGCTCAAATTAACTCTAGTGATTTTATAAAATTAAGATAATTGTTCAGCAAAGGGCTTAGGATATGGAGGAGAGGGGGATTAAACAGTAAACCAAAAAGTATTTGGAATTAAAGCAAGCAATTCTTTGAAAATATCGCTGTTTTTAGTCCTTTGTCCTACGCCCTCAGCACGATGCTAAATAGTTACAAATTAAGTTTTAAATATCATTCACTTCAATTCTTTTATGCTAACTAGAAATACCTTAAAATATTTACAATCCCTCAAACAGAAAAAGTTTAGGCAAATGTATAATAATTTTGTAGTCGAAGGAGAAAAAATGGCGACAGAAATTATTCAACACCAAGGACTTACTATTGAAGGTATTTTTGCACTAGCTCCTTGGATTAAGTCTAATCGTTCTCTTTTAAGAGATATAGGTCCCATTGTTCAAGAAGTTAGCCAGAAAGATTTAGCAAGGATTTCTGGCTTGAAAACGCCCAATCAGGTATTTGTGGTCTGTAAAGTACCGACATATACTTTAGATTTGGCGACAATTAACAGTAGTTTAACCCTCTTTTTGGACAACTTACAAAATCCAGGAAATATGGGTAGTATTCTGCGGATAGCAGATTGGTTCGGTTTGCCTTATGTATTTTGTTCTAAGCATACTGTAGAAATATTTAATCCTAAAGTAATTCAGGCTTCTATGGGGGCTTTTTTACGGGTTAAAATTATGCCCATTGAATTTTCAGATTTAATCGAACAATTACCTAATTTACCGACTTTTGCAGCAGTTTTGCAGGGAGAAAATGTTTTTAAAACGGATTTACCTAAAAATGGCCTACTAATTATTGGCAATGAAGGAACAGGTGTTTCTACCGATATTATACAACAGGCTAGTCATTTAATTCGGATTCCTAGAGGGAATAATGGAGGGGCAGAGTCATTGAATGCAGCGGTGGCTGCCGGAATTCTTTGTGCAGCGATTTTAAAAACTCTATAAACTTCATGAACGCCATTACTCCATAGTAAAATCAACTACTTTAGAACAAACTAAAACCACATTCGCTGGCATCTTCCTTATTTCCTGCCCCTACAACTAAAAATAAAACTTGATAACACCATGAATAATCCAAATATATAATTGTAATTAATAACTCCCCCACCCCTTTACAATTCTCCCAATTTCCATTATTTTTGCCAACGGATTTTGGGAGTATCACCTCCATTCAAAATTTCTACCTGTCAGTAGACAGGCAATCATTCAAAAATTCAAAATTAATTATAAACATGGGTAGAGCGTTTGAATTTCGTAAAGAAAGAAAAATGAAGCGTTGGTCTAAAATGGCCAAAGTATTTAGTCGAATTGGAAAAGATATTGTCATTGCTATTAAGGCAGGAGGAACGGATCCAGACACCAATGCTCGATTGAGAGCGGTGATGCAGAATGCCAAAGCTGCCAATGTGCCGAAAGATTTGATCGAAAGAGCCATTAAAAAGGCGAAGGATAAAGATACTTCTGATTATAAAGAAATTACTTTTGAAGGTTATGCGCCGCATGGCATCGCTATTTTTATTGAAGCAGCCACCGATAATAATCAACGAACAGTTGCCAATGTGCGGAGTTATTTTAATAAATGTAATGGCAGTATGGGAACAACGGGTTCGGTTGGGTATATGTTTGACCACCAATGCCATTTCAAAATTAATAAGGGCGATATTGACCCTGAAGAATTAGAATTAGAATTAATTGACCACGGCGCAGAAGAAATTTTTGTAGAGCAGCCAGAAGAAGATGCAGACGACCAAGAAGCAAAAGTCTTGATTTATGGAGAATTTAGTAACTTTGGTGGGATACAAGGTGCATTGGAAGAAATGGGTCATGAAATTATTTCTTCTGGTTTTGAACGAATCCCAAATATGACCAAAACAGTTAGTGGAGCTGCTGTTGCTGAGGTAGAAAAATTATTGGAACGCTTGGAAAATGACGATGATGTACAGCATGTTTTTCATACGATGGTAGAGGGATAAATGATTAAATTAGTAAATGGATAAATGATTAAATTAGGGACTTTGGTAGCCACATTTTATCATTTATTCATTTCCACATTTACTCACTTTAAATATCTATCCGTTCAAACTCTTTCCGTTCTCTAATCTCCGTTGGCAAGGCTGCCAAAATCTCCTTTTCTAAGACTGCTACAAATCGCTTTTTCACAAAATCCCGATGGCTTACAATGCTCACTTCTCTGGCAGGGGCGGGAGGCTGGAAAGGCATTAGCTTTTTGCGGTTTTCAGGTGTTAAATAACGAGTCGATAATTCAGGTAAAATGGTGGCTCCTTGTTGGTTTTCTACTAATTGACGAAGGGTTTCAATACTTCCTGCTGCATATTCTAATTGTAAATCTTCTTTTTTTCTTAGTTCACATAAATTTAGAATTTGAGATCTAAAACAATGTCCTTCCTCTAATAACCAAAGGTCATTCAAATTTAAATCTTCTGGTAGTAGGTATTTTTTCTCATATTCATGAGAAGAATAAATTATAAATGTTTCATAGAATAAGGGGCGTTCTTCAATTTGTTTATGATTTAAAGGAGTAACCAAGATGCCTACATCAATTTCTCCTTTTTCTAATTTATCAATAATATTTTCAGTTGTATATTCTGCTATTTTAAGCCGAATTAAAGGATAGTTAGTCAAAAAAGATTTGATGAAAAGCGGTAGTAAATAAGGAGCTAAAGTAGGAATAATACCTACTCGTAAATTACCTTCAAATACATTTTTATAACTAACAACAACCTCTTCTATCTTTCGACTTTCGACCAAAGCCTTTCCTGCCTGTTCAATTACTTTTATCCCTGCCTCTGTTGGTACAACTGGCTTTTTACTACGATCAAATATTTTAATGTCCAATTCGTCTTCCAATTTCTGAATCATCATACTCAAGGTCGGCTGCGTTACAAAACAGGCTTTAGCTGCTTTAGCAAAGTGACGATGTTTATCCACCGCTATAATATACTCTAATTGGCTGAGGTTCATATTTTTTGTTATAATCTTGATTGTCAGTTATTTACATTTTTGGTTATTATTAATTCTGGTCTATTAAAATTTTATATTCAATACAGTTTCCTGTTATCATTTATCTAACTTGCACCTGCTGACTCTAAAACTTTAACCATAGCTGTATGCCCAAATTGCTTGGCAAAACTAAGTGCAGTTCCACCCGTATTATTTTTGATATGTACATCTGCTCCATGTGCAATCAATAATTCAGCTAAGTTGGCATGTCCTTTAAAACAGACCCCCATTAAAGCTGTATTCCCCGCAGCATCTTGACCATTCACATCAGCTCCTGCCTCTAGTAAGAATTTAGTCACTTCATATTGGGCAGCATAAGTTGCCATCACTAAAGGGGTAAATCCTCTGGCTTCTTTTTGATGTATTATATTGGGATTAGCTGCGACTAGCTTTTGAATAGCCACTAAGTTTCCTTGACGAATTAGGTTAAAAAATTCCATAGTTACTAATTTCAAAATATTAATAAACCAATACTTTTTACCCCATTGTCATTTTCCTTGTCGATTTTATATTTTGGTTATATTGTAAAAATGAACATTAAATTCATATAAACCAAACTGATTTTAATTATGTATTGATAGATAAAATCTATTAGATACCAATTTACGCTTACCCACCAAACCAAAAACGACTGAAGCTAATCAAAGCTTCAGTCGTCAAAACCCGTTGCATAAATAGACAATCATTTTAAAACAAAATCAATCCCATTTAAATATTGGCTCGGTTATTGATTAAAAACATTATGTTTATTTTTAATATAAAAAATACCCTTTTTAAGGTATACTTTGATTAAATAATAAACTATCCAAAATTAAACCCATAGATTTATTAAACAGGCAAAAACATAAAGATTAAGGCATTGGAAATAGCGTGTAACTTATTATTTATCAACACTTTATTCCAAAAAACTTATTCTTTAAAAGTAACAAATTTTTTATCATCACAAAAACGTTGTAAGAACAACACACCAGTTAACACCCTCATCCCATGATGCGATTACTTAGTACCCTCACAATTACTATTGGCTTGCTGCTGCTACCGCAAGCAATTTTTTCCAATAACTTTAAACTTTTTTCTACCCCTAACTCATCTGCTCCTACTTCTCTCGAAATCAAAAATAAAATCTTACAAAAAGCAGGTGTTTTTGATCTCCGATTTACAGAAGCGATGAAGTACGATATTGAAGGTTATACCATTAGAGGAAAAAAGACCACTCAAAAAATTATCGGTCGAGCTCAAATTTATTTTCCTGTTATTGAAAATTATTTAAGAGCTTATAATTTACCCGAAGAGCTAAAATACATCACCGTTATAGAATCTGCATTAGACCCTAATGCTCGGTCTTCGGTTGGTGCCGTTGGTCTTTGGCAATTAATGCCTGCTACAGCTCGTCGGTATGGATTAATCATCAATAGCCAAGTAGACGAACGAAGAGATCCACATAAATCAACACAAGCTGCCTTAAAATATCTTACTTTTCTACATGAGCTATTAGGAGATTGGACTTTAGCTACTGCTGCGTATAATTGCGGTGGTGGTGGTGTTCAAAAAGCCATGCGCTTGGGACAGGGCAATGATTTTTGGACGATTAAACAGCATTTTCCTAGCCAAACCCAGCATTATATCAATCGTTTGGCCTGTGCTGTCTATGTTATGAATTATTATACAGATTATGGCTTACAGGCAACGGATATGGACTATTTTATGCAGTTCACAAAAGTAGCAACCGTTTATAATGAACTTTCTTTTAATCAGATTTCACAAGCATTGGACATACCATTGCCCATTATCAAAAAGTTAAATCCTTCTTATAGAAAAGAAATTATCCCAGATAGTACTGCTGGTAATTATTTGATCTTGCCGAAAATGAAAATGGCAGGTTTTATTAATTACTATAATAATTTTGTGGTGACAGTATCTGGTTCGGTGATTAGTGGGTAATTTTTAGGTTTATGAGATTATAAGGTAATGAGATTATGAGATTAACAACTGTAGACGACCTCATCAACTCATTACCTTATCAACTCATTAACTCTTCTAAAAAAGCATCCCCGCCACTACTGCTGTCAAGAAACAAGCAACGGTACCACCAATTAAAGATTTGATGCCTAATTCAGTTAAAGCTAATCGTTGCCCAGGGGCTAAGGCGCTGATGCCACCAATTTGGATACCGATAGAGGCAAAATTAGCAAAACCACAAAGGGCATAAGTCGCTATTATCATAGATTTTGGATGTAGGGTAATCCCTGCTTCTCGAAAGTTATTTAGTTCGCCATAGGCTATGAATTCGTTTAATACTGTTTTTTGTCCTAATAATTGCCCTACTAAAACTATATCTTGAGAAGGCGTCCCCAATAACCAAGCAAAAGGGGCAAAAATAAGTCCCAATAAATAGGTGAAACTAAAACCTTCAAACCGATTATCAGTAGCTGCTTTAATATTTTCATTCCAATTCCCTACTCCATCCCCACCTACTAAGGCTACACCTCCATTTACTAGGTCTGTCAACCATAAAAAACTAGCATCCACCATAGCAATTAATGCGGTAAAAGCCAATAGCATGACTCCCACATTTACCGCCAATTTTAAGCCATCGGTAATCCCTCTGGAAATAGCATCTAGTAGATTATCTCCTACTTCGCCCGACATTTTCAACTCTTTTACTAAGTCTGTTTTCTCCGTTTCTGGAAAAAGTATTTTTGCAGCAACAATAGCTGCTGGGGCAGAAATAATAGAAGCCGTTAATAAATGCTTCGCAAAATAGAGTTGTCGCTCGGGATCTGTCCCTCCCAAAAATCCTATATAAGCTGCAAATACGCCTCCTGCAATCGTCGCCATTCCACCCGTCATCAAGCAAAGCATTTCAGAACGAGACATATTTTCTAAATACGGTCGAACCACCAAAGGTGCTTCGGTTTGCCCGATAAAAACATTGGCAGCCGCTGCTAAACTCTCTGGTCCAGAAAGATTCATCGTTCGAGACATAAACCAAGCCATTCCTCTAATAATCCATTGGAGAATACCAAAATAATAGAGAATGGCAGTAACTGCCGAAAAGAAAACAATGGTGGGCAGCACTTGAAAGGCAAAAATATACCCAAAGGTACTTGTATCCGCCACTAATCCACCAAAAATAAACTCAGCTCCTGCATTCGAAAAAGCCAAAATACTTTGAAAGAACTGAGCCGCATAATCAAATAGCTGTCGAACGCCTGGTACTTTAAGTATCATTAATGCCAAGACAAATTGCAAACCAATACCTATGCCCACCGTTCGCCAATTAATCGCCTTTCGATCATTGCTTAAAAGAAAGCAGATGCCTAATAAAACAGCTATTCCTAAAAATCCTCTAATTATATCCATTTATTTATCTAATAAACTTTTGTTACATTATAGTAGCTACTCAAGGTGTAAATGACAAAACCCCGATAAATCTCCGAAGTATCGGAGTAAACTGGGACAAGTTGAGTAAATGATTAAATACATTTTGACCAAATGTAAGAAAATTTTGTATTCTGCCTTTCAAAATGAATGAATTCCTTTAATTTTGACTAAATTTTTCAAATTTTTTATATGCAAAAAAGGCTTATCATCGGCATTACTGGCGGTAGTGGCTCAGGCAAAACCACCTTCATCTCTGAACTTAAAAAAGCATTTTCTAGAAAGGAATTATGTGTTATCTCTCAAGATGACTACTATCGTCCTATCTATAAACAACCCATTGATAAGGAAGGTATTGAAGATTTTGACCAACCCAAATCTATTGATAAGAATGCTTTTGTCAAAGATGTACAAAAATTATTAAAAGGAAAAAAGGTAAAACGGCAAGAATATGTTTTTAATAATAAAAATGTTAAACCTAAAACACTTGTTTTCAAACCTGCTCCCATTATCATTGTAGAAGGCATTTTTGTTTTCCATTTCAAAAAAATGCAACCGCTTTTGGATTTAAAAATATTTTTGGATGCCAAGGAAAATTTAAAAGTGATTCGCAGAATTAAGCGAGATAAAGTCGAGCGCAATTACCCCCTAGATGATGTATTATACCGATACGAACATCATGTCATGCCTACCTTTGAAAAATATATTTTACCTTATAGAGATGAAGCAGATATTGTGGTAAATAATAATGCAGAAATGAGTAAAGGATTGATGATTGTTACAGGGTTCATTCGGGATTATTTATTGCGGAGTGTTTAACGCTAAAAGTAACACGGATGTTTTCTAACACGGATTAAGACTAACACGGATGTTTTTTAACACG
>CAZXYA010000353.1:0-10004 GCA_964644655.1 uncultured Saprospiraceae bacterium
TTTTGGTTCTTGAATTTATTTTTTAATTTTTGACACAGTTTATTAAACAATCCCAGGACTTCGCCCTAGATTATTATATGCCGCCTCTTTGAGGCCAAAAAGTGACGTACTCTATTTACATTATTTTGAACATTCTATCTGTCAAGCTTCTATTTGGTTATCAAAAGCTTCCACTTAACCTATCATTCAGCAACCTATTTCTTTTAAATGCGTTTTCTTTGCTAGGTTCGCCTATTATATTCCTTATAAAAACGCTTTGTATGAAAACAGCAGCTATTAATGTTTTAAAATTTTTGGTATTTCTTGGGGTAGGTTTAGGCATTTTATATTTGGTTTATCAGAATCAAAATGAAGCGTACTTAGCACAATGTGCCATCGATGGCGTACCCGCCGAGGACTGTAGTTTAATCCAGAAAGTAGTTGAAGATTTTAAAGGGTTAAATATGGGTTGGGTGTATGGTATTTTTGTTGCCTTTATCTTCAGTAATATTATTCGGGCTTTGCGTTGGAATATGTTATTGAAATCGCTAGGAAGAACGCCTCGGACCATCAATTCTTTTTTGACTATTATGTTGGGTTATTTTGCTAATTTGGGCTTACCCCGATTAGGTGAAGTCTTACGTCCAGTCACGATGGCTCGATATGAGAAAGTCCCCGTTGAAAAAGTATTAGGAACGATTGTCGTTGATAGAGCTATTGATATTTTTTCACTATTAACACTAATCGGTATAGCCTTTCTTTTGGAATTTGATACACTTTGGGGCTATTTGAGTGAAAATATGCAAACAGGGGAAGGCAGTTTGTTATCGAATCCTATTGTTTTGGGAGTGGTAGGTTTTGGTATTTTAAGTTTAGGTTTGCTTTTCCTTTTTAGAGAAAAAATTCAACAATCCAAATTTTATGAAAAAATAACAGGTGTTTTAAAAGGATTTTGGGATGGTATTATGTCGGTAAGAAACTTAGAAAATCCTGCACTCTTTATATTTTATAGTATTATGATTTGGGTTGCTTATTATATCATGTTCTATATGTATTTACCCGCTTTTAATCCAACAGCACATCTTGGATTTACGGTTGCCTTAATGGTTTTTGTTTTTGGTACCTTTGGTATTGTAATTCCTTCTCCTGGAGGCATGGGTTCTTATCATTTTTTAGTCATGGCAGCCTTAGCATTATATGGTGTTACGGGAAGTGATGCTTTTTCTTTTGCGAATTTCTCCTTTTTTGCGACGCATTTTTGCAATATTATTTTAGGTTTAGTAGCAGTTATTTTCTTACCTACCATTAACAAAAATTATTCGCCAGTTCCAATCGAATAATAGATAAGGAATTGTATAAAAAGCTATTTTTGCGATTAAAAACAAACCATGTTAGATTTTGTAAAAGCAAAAATACTCAATCAATCTACGCTCATTCCTACCCTTACACGATGGAAATTATTCGACCAAAAGATCGTGTTTACCAATGGTTGTTTTGATATACTCCATTACGGGCATCTGCATTATTTAGCTGCGGCAAAAGCTTTGGGAGACAAATTAATTATTGGGATAAACGCTGCTGATTCTGTTAAAAGATTAAAAGGAAGTCACCGCCCTATCAACGACGACACAACTCGCTACCATTTATTGGCAGCATTAGCCTTTGTAGATGCTGTTATTGAGTTCAAGGAAGATACCCCTTATGCATTAATCAAAAAAATTCAACCTACTATTTTAGTGAAAGGAGGAGATTGGAAACCTGAGCAAATAGTAGGGGCCGATTTAGTATTGGCAAATGGTGGAATAGTGAAAAGTTTGCCTTTTATAACTGGCTATTCTACGACTAATATTGAAGCGAAGATTAGAGATTCAAAGGTGTAATTGTAGCTGCAACCTCAACTTCAAAATAAAGAGAAAAGTTTGCGTAAATACCTGAATCTAAGTTGAAGTTGAGGTTGTCATTGAAGTTGAGATTGCCTACCCTTCCTCTCCTCGTTTTATCTTTTCTACTTTTATTTTAAAAATCAGAACAGAATTAGCAGGAATGGCGGTATTTTCTTCATAAATGGCTCTCGGACCATAAGCCAATTTAGAAGGAATTAATAAAATTCCTTCGCTACCCTCCGCAAAAAAAGTAAGTCCTTCGTCCCAGCCTTTGATTACTTTTCTCTTGCCCAATAAAAATTTGTAAGTTTCCTTCGCCCTGGTCGCATCAAAGGGTTTACCGTCTAATAAAACGCCTTCATAGGTAACTTCTAGTTCATCACCAGCTTTGGCTTTAGCTCCTTTTCCTTCTTTGGTAATAATATAACTTAAGCCAGAAGGAGTACGTTTCGTTCGCAATTTATTAGATAAGGCATATTCTTGAATTAGCTTTTTATCGGTTACAAATTGTGCTTGAATACCTGCTTCATAAGCTGCTTGTTCTTTTCGCTCCAAATCTTCCATATAAGCATCGTATTCTTGTTCGGTTAAAATTTTCAATACTTCTACTTCAAATTCTAAAGCAGCATTAGGCGGTACTTCTTGTCCAGCCCCACGTTTGCCGTAAGCTAAATTGGAGGGAATATAAATCGTTCCTTTACTCCCTAAAGGAAAGGAGCGAATGCCTAAATCCCAACCTTTAATCACTTGCCGATAGCCTACTTGAAACACAAAAGGATCCGTTGGGTCAGATGCTTGAAAGACCTTCCCGTCCAATAATTTCCCTTTAAAATTCAGCGCTAAATAATCGCCTACTTTGGGTGTTCTCCCTGTTCCTTTTTCGGTAATCGTATAATACAGCCCATAATCAGTAGCCTCTGCAGCAATATTTTGGTCTTTTAAATACGTTTCAAGGTTAATTATTTCCCCTGTTTCTTGTGCGATAGCATTCGTTATCAAACAGAAGGCAAATAAAATAAATAGAATTATGTGATTAAATTTCATAGTATCGTTCTGAATGGTTTATTTTATAAAATAGTATTACTCTTAAAAACGATTATTCCTAATCAAAAGTACAAGCTCAATGAAAAATTTATACCTTTTAGCCAGTTGTTTACTTTGTTTCATGGCTTGCCAAGAAGAAAGCCCGTCAAAAGATATTACTAAACAAAATAATATCCCCAAAATTGATACCATTTCTTACGAATTGAAAAGTATTAGCAAAGAATCTGGCGATTGTGAGGGGGAAACGGATGGTTGCATCACCGCTACGATTCAATACATTGCCATAAAAGACAATCAGCCAGTAGCTACTCGAGCTATTAATAGAACCATTGAAAAAGGAATAAGCGGAAACGCCCCAACGATTACAGCTTCCTTAGATAGTTTTATAGCAGAGGCTAATGCTTTTTTTGAGGAATTTCAGGATGTACCAACTGGATACGGATTGGAAATCGAACAATCCGTTTTACTAAACACGCCAGTAATACTAAGTATCGAAGAATTTAACTATGCCTTTACAGGCGGGGCACATGGCAATTATGGAACAAGCTATTATAACTTCGATGCGACTACAGGTCAAATATTGACTTTAAAAGATATTTTAGTGAAGGACTATGCATCGCCTTTAAAAACGATAGCTGAACCAATTTTCAAAAAAGCCTATTTAGAAGCAGGCATGACTAAATATTCCGAAGCGGGGTTTTATTTTGAAAATGATGTATTTGTTATGACGGATAATTTTGCGATTACCAAAGAAGGGTTAAAGTTTTTGTATAACCCTTATGAGATTGCTCCTTATGCGTTAGGGCAGCAGGAAATAATTATTCCTTATGAGGGGTTGAGGGATTTGGTTAGGGGAGATGGTTTATTGGGAAAGTAGATTAGAATCATCAAAAAATCATTATATCTTTTCCAATTCATAAATCTTATACCAATAAAAGAAAGCTTCCGTATTAGGTTTTTTAAGTTTATTTAGTCTAGTATTAAAGGGCTGTTCAATTTCTCCTCCAATAAATCATCTGTTGTTGGGATAATTATATCAATATCAATGGACAATCTTTTAGTAGAACCTAATAATAACATTAATGAAGTTCCGCCTTTAAAAACAAAATCCAAGTCTTCCTCTATTAACCCTTCTAGTAATAATAAGGCACGAATGACTTTTTCTACTAAAGCAGGATCAGCCTTTTGATTTTGTTTTGAGGCTTATTTTATCCAATTTAGGCTTAGAGATTCATCAGAAATCATTTTCTTTATATTTGGCAATTAAATTAATTTATTGCCGATTTATAGTTTTTATTATTTCTAGAATTTCTTCTTTCTTTCCACGCCTACTTGCGTACCTAAAAAGCTTATTCTCATTGATAGTATATTTTTCAAATGCTCTTTGAAAGATATGAATCAATTCATAACCTTGGTAGAAGTAGAATATATTTTTTCCAAAAATTAAATTCCAGCTAAACAGTTTACATTTCACAAAAAAAGCCTCCAGCAGAAAATTCCACCAGAGGCTTTAATATCCTAAAAAGAAAAACGAAGCCTAAGCAACGCCCATATCTTCTCTAATTTTATTCAAAGCAGAACCAGAACCAACCCAATCAATTTGAGCAGCATTATAAGTATGTGCTACTTCAAAAGAATCAGACGTACCATCTGCGTGGTCTAATCTTACGGTTAATGTTTTGCCTGGTGCAAAATCCTTGAAATTAGGAATGTTTACTTTATCGTCTTGTCTTACTAAATCGTAAGAAGCATTGTCAACAAAAGTTAAGGCTAACATCCCTTGCTTCTTCAAGTTCGTTTCATGAATACGAGCGAAAGACTTCACGATAACTGCATGAACCCCTAAGAATCTTGGCTCCATAGCTGCATGCTCTCTAGAAGAACCCTCTCCTAAGTTCTCTTCTCCAAAAACAACGGAACCGATGTTATTATCTCGGTAGTAAATCGCCGTATCAGGAACAGGGCCAAATTCACCCGTTTCTACATTTAAAACCGTATTCGTGGCATCGCTATAAGCATTAATCGCACCGATGTAACAGTTTTGAGAAATATTTTCTAAGTGTCCTCTGAACTTCAACCATGGACCAGCCATAGAAATGTGGTCAGTGGTACACTTTCCTTTTGCTTTGATTAGTACCCGCATACCTTGAACTTGGTCTTGCGTCAAAGGTACGAACGGTGTTAACAATTGCAAACGGTTAGAACCTGGAGCAACGACTACCTCTACCCCACTACCATCTTTGATTGGTGGAATAAATCCAGCATCTTCTACATCAAAACCTTTAGCAGGTAATTCCACACCCACTGGTGGGTCTAATTTTACTTGCTTCCCATCTTCATTCGTCAAGGTATCCGTTAATGGGTTGAAGGCTAAATCTCCTGCCATCGCCATTGCGGTTACGATTTCTGGAGAAGCTACAAATCCGTGTGTATTAGGATTACCATCATTTCTTTTCGCAAAGTTTCTATTGAAAGAAGTGATGATAGAATTTTTACGATTTGGGTCATCTGTGTGTCTTGCCCATTGACCGATACAAGGACCACAAGCATTCGCTAATACCACACCACCCATTTTTTCAAAATCATCCAAAATACCATCTCTTTCAACAGTATATCGAATTTGCTCTGAACCTGGTGTAACGGTAAATTCAGCTTTAGTTTTGATATTTTTTGCAACCGCTTGTTTAGCTAAAGAAGCTGCTCTTGATAAATCTTCGTAAGAAGAGTTGGTACAAGAACCAATCAACCCTACTTCTAATTTTTGAGGATAACCATTGTCTTTTACTGCTTTCGCAAACTTAGAAATTGGCCAAGCTGCATCAGGCGTATAAGGCCCATTAATATGCGGTTCTAACTTCGACAAGTTGATTTCAATTACTTGGTCAAAGTACTTCTCTGGTTCTTTATAACATTCTGGGTCACCAGTCAAATGCTCTTTTACTTTATCCGCTAATCTTGCTACATCAGCTCTACCCGTTGCTTTTAAGTAACGCTTCATTGCAGGGTCGTAACCGAAAGTAGAAGTCGTCGCGCCGATTTCTGCGCCCATGTTTCCAATCGTTCCTTTACCTGTACAAGACAATCTTCTAGCACCAGGGCCAAAGTATTCTACGATTGCACCGGTACCACCTTTTACGGTTAAGATACCTGCTACTTTTAAGATAACATCTTTAGAAGAAGTCCATCCTTTTAAGTATCCCGTTAATTTAACACCAATTACTTTTGGCATCTTCAATTCCCAAGGCATATCTGCCATTACATCCACTGCATCTGCACCACCAACACCGATAGCCAACATTCCCAAACCAGCACCGTTAGGGGTGTGAGAATCCGTTCCAATCATCATACCACCTGGAAAAGCATAGTTTTCCAAAACGATTTGGTGAATGATACCAGCACCTGGCTTCCAAAAGCCAATGCCATATTTATTAGAGACAGAAGCTAAGAAATCATAAACTTCAGAGTTCACATCATTTGCAATTGCTAAATCTTTATCAGCTCCTACTTTCGCTTGAATCAAGTGGTCACAGTGTACCGTTGAAGGTACCGCAACTTTATCTTTACCAGCCATCATAAACTGCAATAATGCCATCTGGGCAGTTGCATCTTGCATAGCTACACGGTCAGGGGCAAAGAAAACATAATCTTTTCCTTTTCCGTATTTCTTTAATGGAGATTCCTTGTGAAGGTGAGCATACAGAATTTTTTCTGTCAACGTAAGTGGGCGACCAAGTTCTTTACGAGCGGCTGCTACTTTTGCAGGAAGGGACTCATAATGTGCCTTAATCATGTCAATATCAAAAGCCATAGCTTAGTAATTTTATGATTTTTTAAAAAGAAGTATTAGGTAATAACGATGAATGATGAATGCTGAACGATGAATGTTGGAAATGACCACTTTTCAAAAATCAACTTTTATCAGACAACTTATATTAATTGAATGCTATCGTGTAGAATGAAATCAGGAAAATTGGCATTTTATAAAACACTAATAATCAATATGCTTTTATCAAATTTCAATCTGGTTATTTATCTAACTTAGAATTGCCTGTAAAGGTACAAATTTTGGCATATCTTGCACGTTTTTTGTTGCCAATTAGGGGAATTTATTCTAGTTGTTAGTTGTTAGTTGTTGGTTATCGACTAAAAACGAAGAACTAGCAACCAGCATTAAAACAATATTAATAGTACAATAGATATGAATAGTTACAAAAAAGTAGTCGTGAAGTTGGGAACAAACGTATTGACTAGGACAAACGGTGCTTTAGACATTACTGCAATTAGTCATATAGTAGACCAAATTGTGGAATTAAAGCAACAAGGTATTGAGGTGATTTTAGTGTCTTCAGGAGCAGTTGGCGCTGGGCGATCTGCTATTCAGTTATCTAAAAGTTTAAATAAAATTGTACAACGGCAAGTTTACTCCGCTATTGGACAAATTCACTTACTCAATTTATACAATAATTTATTTAGCAATCATCAAATTTTTTGTGCACAAGTTTTAGCAACAAAAGAAGATTTTCGAGATAGAACCCATTATCTCAATATGAAAAATTGCTTTCAAGCCCTATTAAGAGATAATGTCATTCCGATTGTCAATGAAAATGATGTTATTTCCGTCAATGAATTAATGTTTACGGATAATGATGAATTGGCAGGTCTAATTGCTTCTTTGATGAATGCCGATGCCTTATTGATTTTAAGTACGGTAGATGGCATTTTGGATGGACATCCAGATAAACCAGCAAGTAAAACGATTGCGGAAATAGATCCTGATGATAAGGCGATTCAAGAGTTTATTATGCCTTCTAAATCTTCCTTTGGACGAGGTGGCATGCATACTAAATTTAGTATTTCCAAGAAAGTGTCTAAGTTGGGGATTACGACTTTTATTGCCAACGGCAAGCGGCCCAATATCATTTTAGATATTATAAAAGATGATTTTATTGGTACGAAGATTTTGCCTAAAAAAGTAGCTTCTAATATTAAAAAATGGATGGCATTTAATGAAGTAACAGAAAAAGCTTTTGTTTATATCAATGAAGGAGCGGCAAATGTTTTATGTTCAACAGAAAAAGTCTCTAGTCTTTTACCCGTTGGTATCACTAAAATAGAAGGAGTTTTTAAAAAAGGCGATATTATCAAAATTGTAGATGAAGCAGGACAATCAATTGGAATGGGAGTAGCGCAGTATGGGGTAGAAAAGGCACAAGAATACTTGGGCAAAAATGGGAAAAAAGCCTTAGTTCATTATGATTATTTATTGATTGAATAAAATAGAACATAGCTATTTATATCTCTTGGCTATGCTATTTGGGGGTTCCATTTGGTTGAATGAACATGAAGTTCATTGGTTTAAAGGAGATGCTATGCTATTTGGTATTATTTGGAAATTTAATCATTTTAGAACACCATACAGATATATCTAATATTTTATTGGCAATGATATTGGTTTTCATCATTAGATAGAATGAGAATAGATTATAGATCTACTTTAAGACCTTAGGCTTCGTCGTATCTGCTTCCAATTCCCAGCCGTATTTTAACCAATCTTCTTCATAATCTATATCCGATAGCGTAGGTAATAAATAATAGGTTTTACCAATCCCCTCTATACGTTTAACGGTTGTTGGAAAAACAGCAGCAGTACTCCATTCTATATCTCTAAAGACTTCAGGAGTAAACTGATTCATACCCAATAAATAATAACCTCCATCCATTGCAGGACCAATCACAAAAGGATATTCATCTAATTTATCAAAGGCGTTTTGAACAATTTCAGGGGTAAGCGAAGCGCAATCACTACCAATGATGACTACTTTCTCATTTTTTTTAAAAACAGTATGAAAAGCAGTTGCCATTTTGTCGCCTAAATCTCCTTCAATTTGTAAGGCTTTGATAAACTTATTGGCGTTCCAATTGTCTTTTTTGTTAATTTCTTGACTATAAAAAAGATGACGAGCAACAGGTAAGACTTCCGCAATTTTGCGTGTATGTTCCATTAACGCTATATAAATAGCCAATGCCTTTTCTGCACCAACCGTTTTGGCAAGTCGAGTTTTTACTTTTCCTAATTCAGGGTTTTTGATAAAGACAATGAGGGCATTTTTAGTTTCCTGTTGCATGTAGTAAATGTTATTTATAGGTTAGAGTTGGACGATTTTATATTATCCATAATATAAAAAATGTCGGTAGCAACAGTTCGCTACTGACATTTTAGTTATCTTAAAGATAGTATAAAAGTCGCAAAGAATACAATTTAGCTTAATCTATTCGTAAATCTTCAACATGAATACCAGGATAATTTTTAGCATTAAAAATAAAATCGCTGTTTTTATACGCTAAATTAGGTTTGAATTTTTTTACATCCATTGTGTACCTAGCGCCATCAACCGCAAAAGCTTTAATGCGCATGATTTGATTTTTCTTTTTATCAATCGTCAAGCGCATTTTGGCATATTCTGAATCTTTATCAATTGGTTTAAATTCAATTTGCTGAATAGCTACTCCTTTTTCGTAGCCATCATTGGTCAAGCCATAAATAAAATCTTCTTGCTCATAAATGCGCAGTAAGTCTTTAGGCGATAAAAAATCTTCGTCCTCTTCCTCAAAATCTTCTACACTATTAATTTGTACTTCGTTATTGCTTTTGAGGTATAGCCAAAGTGTGTTACCATCACTATAAATAGCTTGATTATCCAAAGTTAATCTATATTTTTCTCCATCTTGTGCTAAATTCCCCTTTTGAATTTCGGCTTCCTCTTCTGGAATTTCAATCGTTAAATCAAAATCTGCTTCTACCGTTTTAAACGCTTCATATTTATTGCGTAATTTTTCTAAAATTGCTTTTGCAGCAGGGTCAGAAGTTTCTGAGACTTGTGCAAAACTGACATTTACAAAAAGGAAGGCTAATAAAATGACAAATATATTTTTCATAAAAAGAGTTTTAGTGGCGGATAAAAAATAACTTAAAGTAATAAGTGCATGATTTCCCTTACTAGTGGACAAAATGCTTTTGGACACAGAGACCAAAAAGATTCAATTTACTGATAATCAACACTCGGTGTACTTTGTGTCTTCTCTGTGCGCTCTGTGTCC
>CAZXYA010000354.1:0-9988 GCA_964644655.1 uncultured Saprospiraceae bacterium
TTTTTTTGTTAAAAAAATATGTTTTTTGGTGGATTTATAAACGAAAATTTGTTGAAGGTAGCGACTTGCAAAGTTTCAAAAACTTGGGAAGTCTTATTTAAATTTATAGTCGGAATGGGATTCCAGAAGGGATAAACAAGATTTCCCAAGTTTCGAAATCTCCTAAATTATATCAGTTGAAAAGTAGTTATCTTTGGATAGACAAGACTTCCCAAGTTGCAAAACTTTGTAAATCTGTCAGTTGGAAAGTAGGTATTTTTGGAAAACAAGAAACAGTATTACAACAAATATATTCATTATCAAATCCATGACAGAAACACAAAAACTATATAGGGTATTTAAACTGATTCAAATTTTAAATACTCCTCCAAGAAAAACAGTTAAGCAATTGATGCCAATATTAGACTGTTCAAATAGTGAGGTCTATCGTTTACTAAACCTATTGGAGAGTCTCGGTTATCCTATAGAAACGGACCATTTACATCGTAAGTTCTTGCAGTTTTCTTTTGATAAAAAAGACAAACATAATTTTGAGCCTGATGAATTATTTTATTTACAAGAAGTATTACAACAATATGCAGGTAATTCTCCTTTAGCTTCAAATATCTTACGTAAATTTGATAGAAATTTAACATTGATCCCTTTGGCGGATGCACTGCCTCATTTGCATACTACTCGAATGATTCAATTAGCTAAACGAGGTATTGATACTGGAAAATGTTTACGCCTTTATAACTATCGCTCCTTAACAAGTGAGAAGACACGAAATAGAATAATTGAGCCATTAGATATCACACAGGATAGGAATTATTTAATTGGATGGGATAAAGAAGTGGACGATCAAAGGCAATTTAAAATTATCCGAATTCAGGATATAGATATTATAGAAGAACTTGTAAATCCAAATAGAATTGCTAGCCCTATGGATCTTTTTGGATTGACTGGTACTGAATGGCTACCTGTTAGAATGGAATTAAGCGATTTAGCGCATAATTTATTAGTCGAAGAATATCCTTATAGTACGCAGTATATTCGATCCTCTAATGGGCGAAATATTTTTGATGGAATGGTTCGCAATTGGAAAGGAATAGGTCGCTTTGTTTTAGGATTACCGGGGGAAATCAAAATTATTTCACCAGATAGCTTTAAAATGTATCTAAAAAAACGAATAGCCTCCTTTAATGATTCCCAGTAATTGGGAATGGATATTGAGGAATATTTAGGATGATGGACCTTTCTGTGCCGTAGGTACAGTATGTTGATAGAAACTGAAAAAACACCGTTTTCCTCGTGCCGTTAGGTATGATATGTGCAGTTTTGTACCCATGTATCATACTGAAGGCATGAAATATCTACATTAACCAGCGTTTATAACATTCAACATTCGAGATTCTTCTCGTAGAATTGAGACGATTATAGAAGGGTTTTATTTATCAAAAGGACTTTCTCAAGTTTAGAAAACATAATCCTACCGCAAAAACCTCTTTTCTCATTCCCTGTCCTTGGGAATCTGCTTTCCTACCTTTGAATTATCATTTAGGAACTACATAGTCTACTTCCTAAATGTATCTAAAAATCAGCAGCGGTCATCGCACAGGCATGCATAACCACTACTGATTTATTGTTAATCAGAATATCCAAATGCTCACAAAAGGGTATTCTTAATTCAAATGTATTATGTTTTTATTAAAGAATGCAGCAGGTGCTGCAAAAGCCATTCTTATGTCTAAAATGGAAGCTTCTGCTCCATTATTATTAGTACCTCCTACCCAAATTATTATTGGAGATTTTATGGACATGTAAATTTTATTCAAACTTACCCATTAGTGATAGTGGGTAAGTTTGTATTCAAAAAGTTGATTTTATCAGCTAACCAATTACGAAAAGCAACAGAGGGGAGGTTCTTCAGTTCTAGCTTAATTTTATTCAGTTTAAGGGCGGAAGGATGTATAAGGATAGAGAATTTGACTAATTTATTCAAGATTCGAGTAAAATGAATATAGCCCTCTTGTTTGTTTTTAGAAAGCTTTTTGTGATTATCAATGAATCTTGCAAATCCATGTGTTAGATGCAGCAATACGCTTTCTTCTTCGATAGGCTGGAAACGTTGTTGAAGCCATCGATCATAAAAAGTACGAATTGTTAATGTTTTTATTTGGATGTTTAGGTTAATGGCTAAATTATTGACTTGATCGTAGGGTTGTAACAATTTAATTACAGTAGAATAATCTTTTTTAAAGAAAGCACAAGAAGCCATAGAATAGGTATAAGTTACAGACTTTTTACTAGGTGCCAAGTAGTCTTTATACTTTTCAATGAAAGTATAGGCCCATTGAACATCCTTATTATATAGACTAAGTAAAACGGCGTTATTATATTCAATATCTCGGATACGATTATTCTCAATAAGTAGATTATTCGCATCTGCAAAGCGATATAATTCAAAACTTTCTTTTGTAGAAAATTGGGGAGTCTTTCCAAGTAATTTACTGTTAGCATTATTCAGCGCAATGAAAATATCTCTAGCATTCTTTTTAGAAATTTTGTTAGCAGATTGGATAAAGGTTTCTTTTAGTAGGTAATAATTGTCTATAGTTGAAGCGTCGAGCATTTTAATAGTAAGCAAGAATAAATGTACCGTTAGGTCATTGATGAGTACTGGATGATTGTCTGCTATGGAAAGTATCTGCTGATAAACCGGTAATTCAAAAGAAACAGATCGGATGCTTTTTAGTGTTTTATACTCTATTATAATTTTAAGCTTTTGAAGGAAATAAAATTTATCCAGATATTTATTGGCCTCGTGAAAAGAAAGATCTTCTGAACCAATCTTTCCTAAATTTACATCTGACCATCTAGTATAATTTAGTTGGTATAAATCTAAGTATTTCTTGGTGGAATCGGATTCTTTTGTGCTTATCTCTTGAATGAGTTGCTCACTTTGTTCAGAAAATGCTGGATGGTTGCGCTGCTGTAGTGCTTGTAGTAGGAGTTGTTTTTTTTGTAACTCGTTTTGCGCTATATCATACTGAATTAAGAAATTTTCTACTAAGCCTTTTAATAGATAGGCTAATTTAGTTAGTCGTTTATCTGCATTATGTAGACTGCTAAATAAATGTTTATAGACAGATGTCCGTTTTAATCGATTAGAGGTATAGTTTGGTGCATATCGTTTTAGATAGAGAAATAATTCAAGGACTTCTTTATTGGAATTGATGTAACCAGATTTCAAGTACTTCTCTAGTTTCTGCAATTCTTTGTCCTCTGCTTTTAGGATTTTTAGTAAGGTGATTAGTTTCGTTTGGTGCATGGATTGGGTTAAAATGACGTATTAGGTCAATTGCTTATGTATACGCTATTTGGTAAATGTGGGTTTTTGAAGAATTTATGAGATTTTATACGAGGATGGTTATCAAATGTTTAGGCTGGTATTGATAAGATAAAGTACTTGTTTTTGAAGAATTTAGGGGGGAATTATTTTTGGAAAATGTATATGAAATTATTTATACTTGTTGTATGAGGTGGTGGGAGAGGAGATACCTGTATTTGAAAAAGAGAAGTTCTATTCAATACCTTTTTATAATGGATATAGAACTTCTCTTAGCTATGGAGTTAGTAGTTCAATCCTTATTATTTTGGATACACCCTATAGCCACATTATTAACAAATATTAATAACAAATTTAAGAATAGCATTTTATTTTTTAAGGTTTTCGGAATTGTCTTTAATCGTCATTGCTTTAAATAACAGAATCATTAATAATGTAGCATAATAATTATAGAATGCAGCATACACAACCGCAGAAATAACACATAAAACTTGTAAAGGATACATTTTTTTTTGCATATTTGTATTCATTAGATATAGAATTAGTTAAAATAAAATTATTTCTCAACAATATTACTAACCATAAGGTTATGAAACAAGTTGGTTTAACAAAATTTACATATGCAAGATAAATCAATAGTTGAAATCGGCAGGCTTAAGGGAGGTAAAGCAGTTAAAGTTTATCAAAACTTCATAGGGAATTTATTTCCTGGGAAGAATTATGATATTATTCTAGCAGTTTTCAAGGTTAAGAAAGTAAAAAATGAATACCAATTCGAGTTTGAAAAAGTAGATTTAGAAAGCGTTAGTATAAAAAATTATTTAAAGTTTGCATATAGGAAAGGTTCTGCAAGAGGAGGAGATATAACATTTACCACTAAATTTGGAGACATTGATAAAAAATTTAAAACCTTTTATCCTAAACAGGTAAAAGATGTAATTGCCTTTGCTAAAGAATTTGAGGAAAAAGAGGAGTTAAAAATATTTATGGCTTTAAAAAAGTGCTTAGATACATCGGGGGAGGCAATTAAGTCTATGTTGCAGGAACAATATGAGTCGCTTGATAAAAAACAGCAAATGGCATCAGGATTTAGTGTCAAGTTAAATGGACTAGGAGAAAAACAATACTTAGAAGAGTTTGTCACTATTCAAAAGCTTCTGACCAAAGTTGGTACTTCTGGTAAATCCGAGAAATACAAAGTAGTTTCAGAAGGTCATAATGAAACTTGTTCCATTTGCACTGAAACAAAACCAATCTTACATGGATTTGCATCTCCCTTTAAATATGCTACAGTAGATAAAACAGGCTTAGTTAGTGGATTCTTTAAACAAAAGAACAATTGGAAAAACTATCCGATTTGTTCTGACTGTGCATTAGATTTTGAGTTAGGACAAAAATATGTAAGTCAAAATTTAAGTAAGTATTTCTACGGTAAGAATTACTATATCATACCTAAAGTGACTGTAGGATCTAATCCTAAATTATTGAATAGGGCATTAAAAACTTTAGTTAACTTAGATTATAAAGAAAAAGAAGGAGAAAAAATAGCAACTAAGGAAGATTATTTAATGCGTAAAATAGGAAAAGAAGAAGGTGATCATAATCAATATGCTTTAAGTTTACTATTTTATGAAGAGAACCAAACAACTAAGGCGATTAAAATTAAGCTCTTCTTAGAAGAGATTTTCCCATCTCGTTTTAAGACACTTTTTATAGATACGCCTAAGAGTGTGAATACGAATCCTCTTTTTAAAGACGCAATTACGATAAAGAAAGAAAAGCAAGATTTAGAGTTTTCATTTAGAATCTTAAAGACCTTTTTTGATAAAGACTTCTATGAAATTATTCAAATAGTTTTTTTAGGCTTACCTATTTCACAAGACTTATTGTTTTCTAAGTTCATTAATCTGATTCGTTCGAATTATAATAAATCTAAAAGCTTTGATGGATTTGTTGAACCTACAAGGTGGACTGTATTAAAGGCAATGATATTATTAGCCTATCTAAAAGAACTTGATATTATTCCAAAAAATAAAACTTCAAAAAGTATGGATTTAGTTAAAGAAAAAACCCTTCCTGCTGAAGAAGAGGACAAAAAACAAAAAGCTTTTGATGATGTTGCTTTGCAACATTTTTTAGATGCCAATAAAGATTTTTTTGACCTTGACAATGGTTATAAGGCAGGCATTTTTGCTGTTGGTGTATTAGTTCGGCAAGTATTTAATTTTCAATCAAGAAATTTAGATGGCAATACTCCTTTTGAAAAAAAATTAAAAGGATATAATTTAAATTCAGAAATCTTAAAAAGAATCTATTTAGAAGCGCTAGAAAAAATTAATAAATACGCAAGCTTCCATGCCTATCAAGGTTTGAGGAAATTTATTAATGATTATTTTATTCTAAATAGTCATAAGCTTAATCAAATATCAAATAATGAATTATCCTTCTATTTTGTAGCAGGATTGGAATTTGGTAATCAATTTAAAACTAAAAAATCTAAAGACAATGAATAATATTATTGATAATAGGACAGAGCTTCTTTTTTTATATGAGATTGAAAACGCTAATCCCAATGGTGATCCTCTAAATGAAAATCGCCCACGATTTGATACGGAAGATAGTAGGGCGATTGTCTCTGATGTTCGCCTAAAACGGACCATTAGAGATTACTGGTTTGCCTATAAAGGATATAATGGTAGTAATGATAAAGATATTTTTGTGCGTGAGACTAAGTATAGTGAGAAAGGAACAGAGTACATAGCTGACGGTAAAACTAGGTCTGCTGATTTTAAAAAGAATAAGGATACATCAAAAGCAGAACATACTAGTAATGTACTAAATAAATGTATCGATATTAGGGTTTTTGGAGGTGTGCTTCCATTAGATAAGGATTCAATAACGTTTACTGGCCCCACACAGTTTCAGATGGGAAAATCCTTGAATCGAACAGAAGTGATTGAAGAACAAGGTACAGGTGCATTTGCTTCTTCAAAAGGTAATAAGCAAGCTACCTTCCGAACAGAGTACAAATTACCATATGCAATAATAGGATTTAATGGAATAATTAATGAAAAAGCAGCAAGTTATTCCCTAATGCAAGGGGAAGACAAAGACCTATTGCTAGAGGGGATTTGGGAAGGAACAAAAAACTTGATTTCTCGCTCTAAGTTTGGACAAATGCCGCTATTGTTGTTAAGCATTGACTACAAAGAACCTTTTTATATAGGAAATCTTCGGCAGCGTTTAAAGTTAGTTTGTGATAATGAGATGAAAATTAGGAGTACAGATGACTATTCCTTAGACGTTACAAAATTAATTGATGTTTTGACAGAAAATAAAGAGAAAATTAAAGGTATTACCATTCAATTAGATAATCGTTTAAATGCTATTTATAATGGTAAAACTATTGACCTAAAAACTAAAATAGATGGAATCTCGTAAATTACTCGTTTTTGATATTTCGGGTGAATATGGGCATTTCAGAAAATTTAATACGACTTCTTCTCCATTGACTTATTCTATTCCAACGCATACTGCTTTAGCTGGAATATTAGGAGCTATAATTGGGATAGAAAGAGAAGTATCAGTAAATGTATTCCCTGATGGTGTAATTCCTGTAAATGAAGTTTTTTCTCGTGATAAAGCTAAATTTGCTATTCAAATTTTAAATCCCATTAATAAGGTAAATATGGGGTTTAATCTTTTGGATACAGGAAAGTCTCCTTCTTCTTTTTTTAATATTCAAAATAGGACACAAATCGAATTTGAATTGCTAAAAAATCCAAGATTTAGAATTTTTTTCTCTCATACTGACACGAGTGTTTTTGATAAAGTAGCAGAAGGAATTCGATTAGTGAATCATTATTTTACACCCTATCTAGGTCTGAGTCAATTTACAGCTTTAGTGGAGTGGCAAGGAATAGAAAATATATCTATTAAAGACTTGAAAAAAGATTTTATTGAAATTCACACAGCTGTTAATTTATCAAAACTAACAGCCGCAACCCCTATTCGTTTTGAAAAAGCCTTTTACTCAACCGACACTATGCCAATTGCAATGCGAAGAGATAGAGTAATAACCGAATATGCAGAAATTTTAATTGAGCGAAAAGGGAGTGCTATTTGGGTAAATACCCCCCACTACCTAGAAACAAATTTTGGAAATATTCTTTTCTTATGACAACAATTATTTCACACCCTGGTAAACCATTAATTGTTCACCTTAGAGAAGTAGCACGTTTTTGTTCTGCGACAATTGCAAGCAAATCTTTTGGGACAGATATTGGTAGGGATGTTTTGCAAAAATTAGGATTTATACAAGGGGCAGTACATGACATTGGTAAGGCAACGCACAATTTTCAGATTTACATACAGTCTGGTGGGGATACTGTTATTAGACCAAAACACCATGCCTTAATCTCCGCTTACTTAGCCAGAGCAATTGCCCAACAGTATTTGGAAGGATTAGAGATAAGTGATTTTGATAAAGTGATTTTGCCTTACTTTATTTTTACTTCTGTTAAAAGGCATCATGGCAATGTTCTAAATTTTAGTGATGAATTAGAAACGGTAGCAAAAAAAGAATCAGATTTAAAGATTCTAGCAAGTAATTTTTATAATGAAGAAGTACAAGCAATTTTAGATGATTTGTTAGCTGAAATTGGTCTGAAATATAAGTGGTCAGACTTTTTAAATTATATGAATGATTTAGATGAAATTTTTATTGAGTTCTCCGATTTCTCAAATGAATTATTTTCAGAAACATTTGAGGAACTTTCAAATTTTAAAAAAGCATCTTATTTTTATCTCCATCATTTATTTTTTTCAACCTTACTTTTTTCTGATAAAGCTGATGTAAAACTAGGTCAAAATAAAACTACTCATAGAGCAGCATTTAGCTTTGATGTTATTCGAAATTACAGAGAAGAAAAAGGGTGGAATAAACCTTCCAAAGAAGAAATTAATAATTTAAAAAATCAAGCTTATAGGCAAGGAATTGAAAATATGCGTCAGATTTTCACTCCTTCACATCACTTTTATTCTATTACTTTACCAACAGGACTAGGGAAGACCATTACTTCTTTAGCTATTTCGATGGAATTAAAGCAGTTATTGCAAGAGCAGAATCCTCGAATTATTATTACTATTCCTTTTACTTCTATTATTGACCAGAACTATAGTGTTTTTGAAGAAATACTTAATAAACCAACTTCTGATATTTTACTAAAGCATCATCATTTAGCAGAACCAAAGTATAAAGTGGAAGAAGAAGACGAGGTAAAAAGCACAGAAGTCAGTCAATTTTTAATTGAGACTTGGCAGTCAGAAATAGTTGTTACTACTTTTGTTCAATTGTTAGAGAGTATCTTTACTAATAATAAAGGAAAATTATTGAAACTACCAAATTTGATGAATTCTATTATTATTTTAGATGAAATCCAACAAATTAAATACGAGCTATGGGAACTAATTCGGACAGCATTTCGAGTTTTAGGGGAGCGATATAATTGTTACTTTATTTTGATGTCAGCAACTCAACCTTTAATATTTGAACCTCAAAAAGAAATACTAGAAATTATACCTAATTATCAGCAATACTTTAAGTTTTTTAATAGAACTAAGCTTATTAATAAAACAAACGAGCTTATACCATTAGATGATTTTTCAAAAATAGTTATGGATTATCATAAGGCTAATTCTAGAAAAGACCTTTTAGTTATTTTAAATACTAAAGATTCAACTCTAAAATGTTTTAAGAATGTAATACAAGGTATCTCCAAAGAATCGGTAAATTTATATTTTCTAACAACTTTAATTACTCCTTATGAACGAAAGATAATTATAGATAGAATCAAAAATCCGCCAAATTGTTTACCGAATATTATTATTTCAACACAGTTAATTGAAGCGGGGGTAGATATATCTGTACATACTGTTTTTAGAGTACTTGCTCCATTAGATTCTATTATTCAAGCAGCAGGTAGGGCTAATCGATATGGAGAAAATCCCCAAGCAAGTGAAGTTTATTTATACCGAATTGAAGAATTAGAAAAAATAACCAATAGACTTTATGGCGCGGACTTGATCAGAAAGACGCAAAATGTTTTAGCAAATATTGATAGTATTTCAGAAAGCGAATACCTAAAACTTATTGAAGCATACTTTGAAGAAGTAAAAAAACAGTCTGATAATATTGTCTCCGAAGAATTAGAACATTTGCTGAAACTTAATTTTGAAGATTTGGGGAAATTCAATTTTGTTGACTATCGTAAAACGGAATCCATATTTGCTCAATTAAATGAAGAAGCAAAAACCCTTTGGAATGAATATTTAGCAATTTATAAAAATCCTATTGGTTCAATTTTTGAAAAACGAGAGCAATTTGCTTTAATCAAATCGAGATTTTATGACTATGTTATTAACGTTCCTGTTGGCTGGGAGCGTGAAAATATTGTTTTTGATACTGAACCAGAATTACATTTTTATGTCTCAAAATTGGAAAAGCCCTCAATTTGTTATAGCTATGATAAGGATGATTTCCATAAGAACTTAGGTTATCAAGCAATAGAACAAGGTACCTATACCGACTAAACCCAAAAAAAACAATGCACCAAACCATCCTACACTTCCCCCAGATTCGCCTAAACCGCCGAGACGGTC
>CAZXYA010000355.1:0-9985 GCA_964644655.1 uncultured Saprospiraceae bacterium
TTTTATCTTGGTCTTTTAAAGCAATCCTTTGGTGGAAAAGAAGAGGAGTAAGGTCCACGCCCTACTCTCTCTTAACCAAAAGAAACTAATCTCAGATCTTTATGGTAACTGCTTTCAGTTACCTGTTTTTTATCTTGGTCTTTTAAAGCAATCCTTTGGTGGAAAAGAAGAGGAGTAAGGTCTTTGCCCTACTCTCTCTTAACCAAAAGAAACTAATCTCAGATCTTTATAGTAACTACTTTCAGTTACCCGTTTTTTATCTTGGTCTTTTGAAGGTCAATCCTTTAGTGGTAAAGAAGAGGAGTAAGGTCTATGCCCTACTCTCTCTTAACCAAAAGAAACTAATCTCAGATCTTTACAGTAACTGCTTTCAGTTACCTATTTTTTATCTTGGTTTTGAAGGTTATGTCTTTGTTGGTAAAGAAGAGGAGTAAGGTCTATGCCCTACTCTCTCTTAACCAAAAGAAACTAATCTCAGATCTTTACAGTAACTGCTTTCAGTTACCTATTTTTTATCTTGGTTTTGAAGGTTAAATCTTTGTTGGTAAAGAAGAGGAGTAAGGTCTTTGCCCTACTCTCTCTTAACCAAAAGAAACTAATCTCAGATCTTTACAGTAATTGCTTTCAATTACCCGTTTTTTATGTTGATAGAAAACCCAAAGGTCTTCCGTTAAAGGCATAGGTATTTTAGACCTCTTTCTGTCAGATTGGTGAATTAAATATTTTAATGTTTGATATTTTTTTATATCTTTACATTATAAATACAGCTAATACATCACCATTTATCAAAAGAGTGTTCAATTCCGAGAAATTGGAATATTAACATTCAGGCACAGAAAACTACCTCAATAGCACTATACCTATTTTTAAGTCTAATTTTGCCACAATAATCTCATCTCCAAAGGAGGTTAATCAATTATTCCGATGCTCGGAACAAGTAAAGTGGTTGTTTTTAAGGAATAACTTCAGGAGAGTGTGATAGATAGATCTTTTTTAGAGGAAAGGGCCTATCTATTCTACACTCGTAGGATAGTTATTCTACAGCTTTTATGACTCTGATTCTTAGTAAAGTATCAGAGTCTTTTTTATGTTATCACATAAGGAACAAGTTAAAATACTTTAATAAAAGTAGTTTACAATTTTAGAATTCCTAATGTGGCATAAAAGAATCCATTGAACTAAGTGTTTGTTCAATTATCTTTTAAAATTATAATTCTATTAGTGTACTTGCTGAACTTTCAAAAAGATCAAACATATCACTTAAAAAGTATAGATAAGTTGTAAAATAACTTTCTTATCTGATACAATTTTAATTAGAAAAATAATTAATACTTCAAATATAAGTTTTCCAAAAGTGGATAACTAAATTGAAATTAGCCAAAATTTTGTTTAAATTAAATCTGAGATTGGTGTAGTAGTACTATATGAGTACAACTTAGATTTTGTGGTAAGATTAGTTTCAAAAATAAAAAAGAAATGAGATTTGATAAAAGCTAGGAACAGCTTTTACTTATACTTTAAATCGGTGGGAATTTGTAAAATTTATACTTAAATAAAAAGGTATTTAATTTAGATAATTTAGTTTATCCTTTTAAATACAGTACAAATATATTATTAATTATAATATATAAATATACCCCAAATAGGGTATTTTTAATTTTTATACCAAATGCTTGATTAAAGTTCCTACCATTTTTACACCATTGAAGAAATTCTGTCCTTTTTCGCGAGATTCTTTGGTATAGGTGACTTTAATAGGCACTTCTGCATAAGAAGCTTTATTTAACTTAATTAGATTAATAATTTCAGTACAAAATTCGTAGCCATTTAGATTAATCTTCGCTTTCCTAACAAATCTAGTATGCATTGCTTTGAAACCAGATTGGCTATCTGTAACAAATAAGCCTGTTAATAAACCTGTTAAAACATTGCCGATTTTATTAAAAATAATTCTAACAAAAGGCACTTCATTCTCTTTATTCAAAAATCGACTGCCGATAACTACATCTAACTGCTCTTTTCTCATCTTTTGCACTAATGCTTTGATGTCAGTCGGGCAATGCTGATCATCGCCATCAATAGTTACTACGATTTTAGCATTCTGCCTCATGGCATAATCCATACCTGTTTGAGTAGCTGCGCCTGCACCTAAACAAACGTAGTGTGTTAGTACCGTTGCGCCTAAATTAGTTGCTACCAGTTTAGTATCATCGCTACTACCATCGTTAACTACGACTATATTGTGGAAACCTTCGGCTTGAATTTTGGAGATAACTTTTCCAATTCTAGTCCCTTCGTCTTTGGCTGGAATAATTATGTAAACGTCGTTTGTATTCATGGGAAAATTAAGTAAACAATACTTGTGATAATATAATTTTTGTATTGCAGTACATAGTGTTCCTACCAATAAAAAGAAATAATGTTTCTACTTATTACAAAAATTAAGTTTGTTATACTAAAAATCGGAGAGGGAAACTAAACAAAGATAAGGGTTTTATAATTCAATATTTATTTTATTTTAAATTATTTTAGTCTATAAGCCACATAAGTACCTCCATCAATTAATTTCCCACCTCTTATACCATAGACTTGTTGTCCTTGTCGATTGGTAACTACTCTATCAGTTCCAATCACTTGAAGACCGCTATTATCTTGAAGAAACGCCTCAAATCGTCTTGTTTTTTTCAATAATGACTGATCGGGTGTTTTGTCTATGGTATGTACATTAAAATCAATAATCATATATTTATAACCTTGATTTTTTAATATTGAAACTAATTCTAATTTGTCAGGCACCAAGTTATAAAGATTATCAAAGTAGGCCAATTGATTATCTTCCAAGACTCGTTCATTATTTCGTTCAATAAAATATTGGAAAAAAGTACCAATCCTATAAACTAAAGCATCTTCATCATCATTAATAACATCCAAAACAGGTTCATAGCGAGGAAATAAAAACTCCATCAATCGAGACTGGTCCATTCTTCCCAACCCATACATTAAGGGGCCTGCATGAATAGCCCCTGTATTCAATTCTGCTTGCTTATAACCCGCAGCTATTTCTGACTTGGTATAGGAAACACTATAATTACTAAACCGATAGGTGAGCGCTCCAATAATCCATAGAGTTCCAAAAATTAAAAATGCATATTTAAAAAATTTAGTCTGTGATCTTTCTTTTAAAGCATCTACACCTACAAAAATAAGTCCAATAGGAAGCATCAATAGTCCATACCAAATTACACCCGCCCCCAGTATCAACCACAAAAAACAATAGATTAAGAAAAAATAGGGTATTGCTTGTTTTCCCAAAGAAGCATCTTGAAATCTATTACGTAATAAAAAGAAAGTTACTAAAAAGAAAAGAAAAAATATAGGATAAGTAATCGCATCTCCTTCGCCCGAAATAGTTGTTATTATATTATGGTAAATGGGTGTATAAATTGTATTGGCAATTTGTGTTAATTGCAATTTCAAATTAATTAGCGGAGCATCCATAAAAGGTGTCTCGCTTATTTCTTGTGCTAATTTTTTTGAAACCTCATTGAACGGAATGACTTTATTCGATCGATATCCCGTAGGTAAACTAATAATTAAAAAAATAAGCATAAATAACATCATAGCTATTTTCAAAAACTTATTCTTCAAGCCAAATAATAGTAAAATAGGCAAGAATAGTAAAAATAAATAGCTTATATCTACAAAAGCCGTCCCTATATTTGTATTCATGACTACATCATAAGGTAAAGAAATATATTTAGGCAATAGTTCTTCATAGCCCATATACCGATGTAATTCTTCCCTGACTGCTGAATAGACCTCTACTTTTGGCGCATCCCCCTTATCTAGTTCGTTAATATCTATTATCTCCAGTTGACTGTCATCAACTACTCTAGTTAGGCTATCCTGCTGAAAAGCATAAACAGTAAGCCCTTGTCCGATACTTATAAAGAAAATTAAAAAAAAGTAGAATTGTTTGTATTTAAAAAAGCTAATCTTTTTCATGGTATGTTAATTAAACAAGTTACCAATTGGATGATGAATGTTGGATATTCTAAGTATTCATTTTCTATAGCTCTGAAAATAAGCAATGCCTATTAAGAGCTTGTTGGGAGTTTATCCTTTGAGCTAAAAAAGCGTCTTTTTCGCCCTATAGCAGCCCGTCCGTAAACGGTTCACAAACGGTGTTTGTTCATTTCAAATTTATTAGCAATAGCAACGACTATTACAAAGAAATTTGACATCATCAGACCAAAAAGTACATCTTTTTTATCTTCAAAAACAAACTCCCAACAAGCTCTAAGAATGCTTAGAGCTACCAGAACTTAGAGTTCTATAAGTTCTAGATTATACGATCGTCTAATCAGGAATTCCAATTGGCTTTCCATCAATAAGTGTCTGAATAGATATTTTTCCTGTTTCTTGATAATTCTTAATCGGCCAAGGAGCATAAATTACAGAAAGTGTAATTAAGTAAATAAAGGCAATCTTAACCAATCCAATAAAATTCTTTCGTTGTGTATATCCAAAATAGCCTAAACCTACCACTCCTAGCAATAATATTCCCCATTGTAAATTAGCGACTCCAAAATGATAAGCTCGGAGAGAAGTATCCAGTTCTGCAATTAAAATAATAAAAAAAGTAAGGGCAAAATTGGTTAAAAAACCAAGGGTTCTCCCTTTGACAAAAGATAAAATACTTAATACTGCAAAGATAAAAATCAAACTAGTTAACTTAATCCCTAATGCCATACCAGATAAGAGCCCAAGTAGAATAATCAATTGCTCAGATTCAGAAAAGAGAGCAGATAAAAATCCATTCTTTACTAATTTTATATCGGATATTATTCCCTGTTTTTCTTCATCAATCTTATTTTCTGTATTCGTTTTCTTTTCTTTTCTCAAAAAATTATTATCATAAAAAGACAACCATCGCATCAATACTAAAAAGGCCGTTAACAAGATAAATAATAACCCTAAGTCAGTTTTAATATCTCTAAAAGATTGATAATTGATTATGGGTAAACTATAAAATATTAAAGTTATTAATAAGGAAAAATTTTCATTTAGCCATTTTCTACTAATCTCATAAACAGCAAATAAGCTCAATACACCTCCTCCTACAGATAGCGCAATAGTTATTTCTAATTGTCCAAAAATAATTTGACCAGTTGCCACAAAAATCGACCAATAATAAGGTGAATATCCCTCAATCAATCCTCCTTGTTGACTAATTAGATTGGGCAGATTTAAATAGATAGCTAAGGCATCAAACCCGAAAGGAACAGGTCTTACATTGGATAAAAAGTTTAAACTAAGGAAAATTAATAGTATAAAAAAACTGGTAAAACCAATTCCATTCAATCCTTTTGCTTTAACTAACGGGTTTAAAAGTGTTGCCTTAATAAAATCGAGTATTGCTTTCCATCTTATGCCTATAAGCACTAATAAAAAAGGAAGTGTAGTATAAATTGTCAAAAAATCAAAAAATGCAAAAATGGTAAAAAGTAGAGAAAATAAAGTCATCCCTATCCCCAATTTAACAATCCTTGCAACACTTGGTTTAAAATCAATATCGAACAATCCTTTCAAAAATAAATCCCCTAAAGCATAATTAGCTATCAAAATAAAATAGCAAGCGAGTAAAATATAACTAATTTTCCCTAAGTAAGTTAGCCCTTCTCCTATACCCAATATTTCTTGACTTACTTTAAAATAATGAGACCATAAGACAATCATATTGATTAATAAAAAAAGTAGAAACACCCCTAAGCCACTTGTCAAATATTTAACTACTCTGTGTGTTCTTTTTTTATTAATCAAATAAAAAATACTACCACCCAAAACAGATAAAAGAAGCATCGTATCAAAATATTGAAAATACTGTAATGCAGTCGCATAACTAGGATGGTAATACCAATAATCAATAAATATAAATAAAGCCCAAAGTAGGCAAAAACCAATTGTTAATACTTTATCTATCCGAGCAGTCATTTATCTGAAATTTGATTAACTTTAATACTTCGTCTTCTCAAACGTAGCCTATACATAAAAGGTTAGCCCCCTAAATAATAATTTCTTGTCAAATTTCAGCCTTTTTTATGCTATTAATAAGTATCTAATTAAATAATTATAAGTATAAACAAAGAGGTTACCCTACTCTACCCTGCTAAAAATGAATATTAACGCCCTTCGCCGCTCGGATGAAAGAGAGAACTTGAGGGGTAAACGAATTTTAGTAGGTAGAGAAGGTTACTCCATATTTAGTAGGAATATTTTTCTGAAAGAACCTAAAAAAGAATATGCAGTTAGAATTATATCAATGGCTTGTGCCGATCTTGGCCATATTCTACATCATTCGAACGATGCGGCAATACTCTTTGGGCAAATATAGCCCAAGGAATACCGTTATCTGGATTATTTTCTGGATAGCTATTGCTTTACTTGGCATTATGCCAAATGAAATCGCAAATTCATTAGCAATAGGATTAGGGTTTCAAGATCGCCCCAATGCAATCATTTTTGTCGCCTTAGGCTTACTATTTTTAATGGTTTTTTATCTATCTGCTGCTCTAAATCGTGTAGAAAATCAATTAACTGACTTGATTAGGAAGTTAGCTCTTAGTGAGCCACTTCATGGAGTTTTATCAGAGGAGGAAATAGAAAAATCGAAAACTGCAAACAAAATTATTTCAAAAGAAGAATATCAAGAGGTATCAAAATCAACATATGAAACCCAACAAATCATCAAAGATATAGGAGAATTAGAAAATATTGTTAGTAAATTAATACCAGATACAACAACTGAACAGCTAGATAGTATTCCGAATGAAGGAAAAACCCCTAAAAGTAAATCTAAAGAATGAGATTAGTTTATGTGCTAGAATATTACTATCCAAACATTGGAGGGGTAGAAACATTATTTAAAAGTCTCATCGAATCTTTGGCGCAAGAGGGCCATCAAATTACCATCATCACCTCTCAGGTAACGCCCGACGCTCCCTTAAAGGAAAAGCAAGGCAATATTCAAATCAGCCGTATGCCTTTCAATAATCGCTATTTATTTACCTTTCTTGGTTTTTTTTACATCCTTCCTCATATTAGAAATTGTCAATTAGTGCATACTACTTCTTACAATGCTGCCATTCCTGCATTTTTTGCCGCCAAACTTTTTGGTAAAAAAGTGATTATTACGTTCCATGAAGTATGGGCTGATTTGTGGCATAGGCTACCATATATGGGTAAATTAAGTAAGATAGTTCATCGTTTATTTGAACAATTTTTACTAAAATTACCTTTTCATCATTTCATTGGTGTTTCTGAGAGTACTACCAATAATTTGATCCAGGCTGGCATTAAAAAAGAACGAGTGACGACTATTTATAATGGCATTGATTATGATGACTTTCAGGTAGATTTGATAAAACCTATTACTAAGAATAATCCTTTCACTTATACCTATTTTGGACGTTTAGGCATATCTAAAGGTTTGGATTTATTAATGGAAGCAATTCCTATTATCCAGAAACAGTATCCAACGAGTCAATTTCAATTAATTATCCCAAAAGTTCCTATTAATTTTCTAAAAAAAATACACACTTTTATTAAAACAAATAAATTAGAGAATCACCTAATTCTTCAGCATCATCTTTCTTTCGAGGCATTAAAGCAAGCCATTGCTACCTCGGATTGTGTAGTCATTCCATCTTATAGTGAGGGATTTTGTTTTGCCGCAGTAGAAACCATTGCCATTGGCACCCCCATTATTTCCTCTGACCAAACAGCTTTAAAAGAAGTTGTTTCCGGAAAATTTATCAAAATGAATCATTTCTCTGTAGACAGTTTAGTTTTAGCTATGGGCAAAGCTATAAAAGGAGAATGGTCAAAAAGTCCAATTAAACGATTTGAGTTAAATTCAACCATTGAGCAGTATAAAAATTTGTATCATCGTATTTTAATAACGAGTAAATAATAACTCAGTCATTTCATAGCTATTCTTTTGCACAATAACGTCGTTATTTTTCTCAGCCATAGCTAAGCTATGCCCTCAAAAAATGCCTAGTTCTTGCACAAAATAATTAGCTCTAAACGACCGACTTATTCTTTGCTCGTTACTTAGAAGAGTAGCTATAGCTTATGAGAATTGCCATTATTGCCGATGCATTAGATTATCAATATGCTGGTATATATTATTATACCAAAGAGTTAATCCATGCTTTAGCTAAAATAGATACAAAAAATGAATATTGGATTGTTCGGTCTAAATCTGAGGGAGACATCAGTAAAAATGTCAAAGAATTAATTATTCCTATAAAAAAAATACCCGGTGCTGCTGCCTATAGACTATTTATAAGCATTCCCAAAATATTAGTTGCAAAAAAAGTAGATATTGTAGTAGAACCTCGTCATTTTGGTCCTTTCAATCTACCAAAAAATATAAAGCGAGTAACCGTTATTCATGACTTATCACCATTACATTTTCCAGCATGGCATCAATTTGTTAGTCAAAAATTACAACAGCTTTTTCTACCTACCATCTTAAAAAAAGCA
The DNA here is from genome assembly GCA_964644655.1 of uncultured Saprospiraceae bacterium. GTDB lineage: Bacteria > Bacteroidota > Bacteroidia > Chitinophagales > Saprospiraceae > JAFMDF01. The sequence goes on from CAZXYA010000355.1 coordinate 8,551, forward strand.
GATTTCATCATTACTAATTCTGACTTCACAGCACGTGATGTTATCAATTTTTTTCCTTTTACAGCTAACAAAATCAAAGGTATTTTATTAGGGAAAGAACCTTTTTTCCAGCCTCAAACAAACCCAAGTCTTCTACAAAAGTATGACATTACGTCGCCTTATTTATTACATACAGGGACCATAGAACCTAGGAAAAATTTAATCTTTTTAATTAAAGCCTTTGAAGCATTAAAACGACAAACAAATAATAATTTACAATTGGTATTGGTTGGAAAATTAGGTTGGAAACATAAAGCTATACTAAACGCCATCAACAATTCTCCATTTAAGCAAGCCATTAAACTGTTGGGATATGTCCCTCGAAAAGCATTGCCTGCCCTATATACTTCAGCTACCGCATTTGTTTATCCTTCTCATTTTGAGGGATTTGGTTTACCTGTTTTAGAAGCAATGTCTTGTGGTACGCCAACTATTGTATCCAATGTATCCAGTCTCCCAGAAATTATTGGTACTGCAGGCTTATTATTTCCACCAAATAATCAAGCTATTTTCATTCAGAAAATCATTCAATTATTAGAGGATGCATCCTTAAGACAATCTTTCTCTAAAAAAGCATTAGCTCAAGCTGCTAAATTTAGCTGGGAGAAAACCGCTCAGGAAACTTTAAGCGTTTTTGAAAGTTTAGTAAACAAGTAAATAATAGCTTCATCATTTCGCCAATAATCTTTTGTAATTAATTCATCCGCAAGCTCCCACCAGCTTTACAGTATTGACCGCAAAAGATATCAAAGTGCAGCGCACCGCCTACATTTGTACCCCTAGTGTGTAAAAGAACGGCTAAGGTGCATCGCACCGACCGCTTTTTCTGCTCTTTTACAAAGGTCGTCGGTGCGCTGTACCTTAAAAAAGTAGCAAAGAACTAGATACAAAGGTGGTCGGTGCGCTGCACCTCATTCCATCTTTTTGAAATCGATATCTTTTTGCGGTTAATACTTTACAGTCCCACTTTAAGTTTTTCCAATAAAAAAGTAAGCTCCTCTTCACCGAAGCGAAGAGAAGCCATCCCAAAAACCGATTTAAGTATATTCTTTGTGATTAAATTCCGTTAAAGTATTATTTATTTTTGAATTACTTTTTAAAAGTAGCCCCTCTCCACCGAAGTGAAGAGAAGCCATCCCAAAAACCGATTTAAGTATATTCTTTGTGATTAGGGCTTTAGTAAATAAAATTGTATAGCTTATTTATTGCTCAACCCTTTAAATTCCGTTAAAAAATACAATATCAATATTTGATAAGTTTAAAGATTTAACCGTTCGGTCAAAATAAATATTGATATTGTAGTTGATATTATTTATCAACAATGTTTTTAAAAAAGCCCCCCTTCAACTGGGTGAAGAGAGGCCATCCCAAAAACCGATTTAAGTATATGTCTTAA
>CAZXYA010000356.1:0-9984 GCA_964644655.1 uncultured Saprospiraceae bacterium
GTTAATTATCAGTAATTTGAATCTTTGTGATCTCTGTGTCTCCTTCGTGTACTCTTCCGATACTCGGAACAAGTTGTGTCCAAAAGCATTTTGTCCATTAGTAAGAGACAGCGCAGCCCAATGAGTCTAAAATATTGATTTTCAACATATTATACCTAAAATTCATGTAGGTGAAATATAATAAAAACATTGCTAATATTGGTTAGATATTGACTTATTAATCTAAATCACCTACTTTTGTAAAAAAAATAAGTTTAAATTTCGTTAAGCATCATATTCATTCTAATCAATAAACAAATTTGGTTGGAGCTAATTATAATTGAAAAAGAGTCTATCAAGTAAACTTATTTAATTTACGGTGTATTAATCCATCTCAATAGTAATTTCCCTTACTATTAATTCATTTAAAAATTGCTAGTCCTACTACCTACTTTTTAATATTTTTGTTTATTGAAAATGCTTGCTAAGTAGTAATTCAATCTAATTTTGATAAGTTTATTCCTGATAAAATTCAAGAAATAACTTATTAAAAACTGTTTGACTTACAACTAAGCTATTTCTTTAATAATGATATTGAAATGTTTAGCTTAACCAATTTGGTTCTTTGACAAATTCCGTAAAAGAGTCGTTTCAATTCCAAGTTTTTTTCTCTCTTTTCAGTCAGAAAAAAGCGTAAAATTAAATCGACAATGAGATTTGTAAAAGAACGATCATTTTAAAGATTTGATGATTAATCCTCAAATTACACCATCAAAACAAAGAACTTACACTAAAATCAACTGGAAAAAAGCTATTATTTCCCCAAAATATTGATATAAAAAAGCTGTTTCCTATTCTAAATAAATAATGCTCAACAACTATTTAGTAAATAATTTTGAAGTTCTAAAACTATATCACAAATGAAAAAGACTATTAAATTTATTATTCCAATTGTTATTATTGTTCTTATTGGTTTGTTTATGTTTAACGATAAACCACCTAAATTAAATTTCGCCCAAGAACATACTGCTATTTTAGCAGCAATTGATCAAGAGCTTGAGTTATTAGATGGTATTCAAAATACTCCTAGAGTCCTTTCTGATGCCCTCATTGGTAAAATAAGTATATTATCCAACAAATTAATCCCTATTAAATTAGACGATCCATCTATCCTTACAAATAGAAATTTAAGCCCAGAAAGAGGTCTATTATTGACTTCTTTATTAGAAAAAAAATTAAGTACTCCCACCTACCAAAAAATTTTCAGCATTACTAGTTTCGATCATGCTTTTTTAGATGAGGTAGATCTAAGCAATGCTCCTTTAGAGCGCATTTTATTACCAAAAGCTTTTTTTAGAAATGTCGATTTATCTGGCGCTTCTTTAGCTAATGCTAATTTATTTCAAGTCCATTTTCAAAATGTGAACTTACGAATGGCTGATTTACGAATGGCTAATCTAAGAGAAGCAAATTTAGATGGTTCTAATTTGACCAAAGCAAATTTAGCCTCTGCTTATCTCCGAGAAGCAAATTTAAAAGGAGCTCAAATTGAAAATGCTATATTAGACAAAACCAATATGGCTGGGGTTAACCTTAATCTTACAGCCAAAGGATTGGGTAATAATAATTAAGACCTTAGATATATAAATCCAATGAATCAACATCAATTTTTGAAGAATAAAAAGTAGGCTTTGTCCGACACTAATAAAGATTTAATTTGCATCAAGCAAGTAAGGAGATTATTTTTGTTTGATGAAGCAATTTTTATTAGTTCCATTCTTTTTATGCTTATTTATCGTTCAAAATTTTGGTCAGGCATTTGAAGCAACTTTATTGGGTCAATGGTCCGATAGCACAATTATTGGGTCAACTAATCATACCAATGTTTATAATGAAATTTGGGGTTATGCCATTAATAATCACGAATATGCTATTATCGGGACAACTGCTGGTACGCACTTTATAGATGTAACCAATCCCAACCTCCCCTTTGAGGCCTTTTTTGTTGCTGGAAAAGTACAGGGTGGACAAATTGTACATCGAGATTATCATGATTATCGTGGTTTTTTATATGCCGCTGCTGGAGAAGGTAGTAATAGTACCCTACAGATTATTGATATGCGAGCATTACCCGAGCAAATAATCGTCGCCTACGATCAAAAAGATATTTTCAGAACTGCCCATAATATTTTTATTGATACTACTGCTGCTAAATTATATGCTTTAACGGCTAGAGGGGATCTTAATGGGTATACGCCTTTGCGAACTTTTGATATTAGTGATCCGACCAATCCAGTAGTTTTAGGTGACTATACCAACTTTGGAGGAATCACCCCTAGCCATGTCCATGATGCTTATGTAGATAATAATATTGCCTTTCTAAATTTAGGAAATGATGGAATGGCAATTGTTGATTTTACCGATGATAATGCCCCCCAAACATTGAGTACCATAACAGATTATCCTAGCAGAGGCTATAATCATTCGGGCTGGATCTCTACAGATTGCAGTACCTATTATTTAGGAGATGAAAATCATGGATTTGACTTAAAAGTATTGGATGTCAGCGATTTATGTGAACCAGAAGTAGGGAAAACGTTTGATGCACAGGTAGAAAACCCCACTAGTATTACCCATAATCAAGTAGTTGCTTGTAATTATTTATATGTTTCTTATTATTACGACGGTTTAAGAATTTATGATATTTCCAATCCAGCCGAGCCTGAATTAGTTCGTTTTTTTGATACTTATGATCCACCAAATGGCACTCAATTTCGAGGCGCTTGGGGTGTTTATCCTTTTTTACCTTCTGGTAATATTTTAGTATCAGATATGCAGAGTGGCTTATTTGTCTTTGAAGGCATGGGAGATGATTGTAGTAGCCAATCCAGCAATAATAATTGTTTACAAAGTCAATTTTGTAGTCTCACCCCTACAGAGGAGATTACCTTAGCAAATGAGATAAAAATTAGCCCAAATCCTATCCATGATCAAGCTTCACTTATCATTAACCTATCAGAAGCATTAGATAACTTGTCTATTTCGTTATTGACTATAAATGGGCAAATCGTAAAAAACTGGCAATATCAACATTTAATCGCTGGTACAAATGATTTCTCTATTTTATTACCAAATTCGCTATCCGAAGGCGTTTACTTACTATCTTTGCAAAGCGAACAATTTCAAATCACAAAAAAGGTAATGGTTGGGCGATAAAAAATATAATTGGAACATCAAAAAAATAAGTAATATTTATTCTGAAAAAAATCGTATAGAAAGTGCTTCCAGAACTTGGAGTTCTGGAAGCACTAAACCTTTTAGAATAACGTCTAGGACTTGGCTATTAATCCTTCCAATGTTACATTGCTCCATCAGTCTATTTGGACAATTCCCCGGAAGCAATAGTGGTGGTGGCGGGTTTGGAAGTTTTGGCAGTTCAGGCAATTCAGGTCCCCAAATTCAACAGGAGAAGGATGCTTCTAGAGATACCCTAAGTAAAGAAGTTTTTTATTATTATGCTGATAATCCAGAGGAGAAGGATTTATTCCAAGATAGTAGTCTGCTTAATTTTCATTTGTATGACCCTATCCGTCAGGCTAAATATGAATATGTAAATACAGGTAATTTAGGTTCTGCGCATCGACCAATTGTTTTTCAACCTAGCTTTCATAAAGGTTTTGATGCAGGGTTTCATAGTTATGATTTATACCTTACCAAACCTACCGACTTGTTATATTACGATTCAGAAAAAGCTTATTCTGATATTAATTTTTCCCAAACTAGTCAAGAAAGAACCGCATTTGATGCTGATTTTAGCAAACCCATAGGTAAAAAATCGGTTATTGGGATACGATATAGAAATATTCGCAATACAGGACAATACAACAATCAAGCTGCCCGAACTAATTCTTTTTCAGGAACTTATAGCTACCAAGCAAAGAATCAAAAATACCGAAGTTATTTCAGTTTCACCACTAATACAATCGAACAAAGAGAAAACGGCGGAGTTGTAACAACCGATACCGTCACACTTAGGAAAAGCTTAATCGCCATTGGCCGCCCTGTAAATACCGACTCAGGAGAATCCAGGTATTTTGAAAGAGATATTAATTATACCCAGTTTTACTTATTACAAAAAACACCGAAGATAAAAGCCCCCGCATTCACTAAAGAAGATTCTCTTAGAGCGCTTGTAACTCAACCAACCCAGGATTCGATGCTAACACAAATGCGGGAGCCATCAATAAAAACGCCGCCTAATAATGATCAAAAGCCGTCCTTTGTTGAACAAGATAACCAAAGTGCTATATCGCCAAATACATCAACAAATACAAGACCGCCAATCTCTCAAACTGGCAGAAAATTTACTTTAAAACACTACCTAAGTCTTCGAAGAAATACCTACAAATATGTCGATGAAAGTAATCTAGATTATTATGGCGACTTTTTATTAGATGATAGAGGCGTAAGAAATTCGATTGAAACCAATCAGGTAGAAAATACTTTTAGTATTCGTACTTTCAAATTAGCAAAAGCCAAACAAAATACGCTCTTTGGTGCAAAAAATGCGACGAACCCCACTCAAAAAGATTTAATCGAAGTAGGTATTAATCATACTTTTACTAAGTTAGAGCAAGAACCAATAGATTCTACCATTAATAATCTTTTCCTGTTTGGTAATATCCAATTTACGCCCTCTAAAAGATTAAACATTAAAACTTACGGACATCTGGGGACGCTTAATCAGATAGGAGATTATTATATAAAAGGTGATTTTCTATGGGATTCTAAAAAATTGGGAAAGCTTGAGTTTTCTTTAACCAATCAACTATATACCCCTAGTCTATTACAGCGCCAATTTTATGTTACCTCTCAAAATGCTTGGCAAAATAATGATTTTAGAAAGGTTTTTGAAAATAGTCTGTCAGCGAGTTATGGTATTCCAAAATTAAAAACGAAGTTGACCGCCAATTACCATCTAATCTCTAATTTTATTTATTATGATCGAATGGCAGAGCCGCAGCAATTACCAGAGGGCATTAATATTTTCCAATTAATCCTGAATAATCAAATCGATTTCTGGCGATTTCATTTACAAAATACGGTGTACTTTCAACAAGCAACAATGTCTGAGGATGTTTTAAGATTCCCTGAAATATATTCGATTCATAGGTTGTATATGGATTTCAAATTATTCAAAGTAATGGAGTCTCAATTGGGTGGAGAAGTTAGATTTAATACCCCCTACCAACCTGATAATTTTCAACCTTTAACTGGTCAATTTTTTTTACAAGACACCGAAGTCCCTTTTTATCCAATTGTAGATGTCTTTTTTAACTTTAGAATTCAACAATTTAGATTCTTTATTATTGGTGAGAATTTATTGCATCTTAATCCCAATCTTGATTTTCATTATAATGTTTATCCATACCCAATTCCCGACTTTCAAGTTCGTCTTGGATTTAGGTGGTTATTTTTGGATTAACCATTAAGTAGACAGACTCTTAAAAATCATTTGAAATCAACAATTTGTCGATATTTTGAAATGTCGATAAATTTTAACTATCGAAAATCAAAACAAAACAATGTCAATTGAAAAAAGACACCTATCTAAATTAAAAAAACTTCGGCAATTTTTTTTACATCATGGGCATGTTACTATTCCCTCTAATGAAGAGTATGCTGATTTGTATGAATGGACTCACTCAGACAAACTCGAATAAATTTGAGTGAGGCCTTATTGTCAGAATTAGGCCAAATCACCTATCTCTATATAATTGGGTAAATAGACAAAGAAGTGTCTTTCTTAAAGGTAATCTATCAAAAAATAGACAAAATAAATTAGAAAACCTTGGAATAGAATGGAATGTTTATGAAGAGCAATGGCTTAGAAATTATGAAAAATTAAAAATTTACAAAGAAAAAAATGGACATTGTAGTGTAAACATATCAAAAGAAAGAACCTTATCAATTTGGATTGAAGTCCAAAGAAAACTCAAGCGTAAAAATATACTTAATGATAAAAGAGCACAGTTATTAGAATCCATTGGTTTTATTTGGGACGGAAAGCAAGAAATTGAAGCCATCAATCAAGCTGCTTGGGACGCGAATTTCCAATCACTCTTAGAATATAAACAAAAATTTGGTGATTTCAGCATAAAAAAAATCGCTCCTTACAAAAAATTAGCTGGCTGGGTTCTTTATCAAAGAACCCTTAATAAGCAAGGACAATTAAAATCACATAGGTTTAAAGCCCTCGATGATATTGGCTTTTATTGGGATGCCAGAAGTTATCGAAGTGAAGTTGCTTGGAAAGCTAAATTCAAATTATTTTTGGACCATGTTAAAAAAGAACAATCAGGTTGGGTCAAAAAAACAGCTGGCAGTTTGGGCATTTGGGCACAGCATCAAAGAGTAGCCAATAAGAAGAATAAATTATCTAAAAAACGAAAAAAATTACTTCTAGATGCTGGTTTTTTATTTAAACCTCCCTCTAAATGAAAGATTCTAAGTGATGTCATTTGGTGATAAAAGTATAGGTAAACTTTAGTTCTTAAACATCTGCCTAAAACTAAGAGCAATAATAAATAACGAAACCATTACTATTCCTAAAACATTCCCCATTCCCCCACTCAATCCAATAAACCCTTTTTCAAAAACCTGTTCAACTCCAACTGTTCGAAGCATAAAAAAGCCTGTCAAATTAATAACTAAATGAATCATCATACAATAGATAAGGTTTTTAGATTTATAATAAACCCAACCCAAAAATAAGCCACCTAAAGTCGCCGAGATCAATTGAATTGGATTGACATGAATTGCCCCAAATAGTACACTTGTAACGATTATGGCTAACCAAGGTGGATAGTTTTTTAGTAAACCATCAAGTATAATCCCTCGATAGATATATTCTTCAAAAAGGGGCGCTCCTAAAATTATGGCAATAAACATGAAGTCATCCAAATTGCCAAAGTTTTCAATCATAGATTCTTTAAAAAAATCTGAAAGTGGTATGAAGTCTGAAAGAGGTAATATAATACCAATATCAAGCGCAACTGTCGCTATCATTATCCAAATGATTGTTTTCCAATTGACTTCTTGCCATTTTTTTCTTAAATTATCGATAGGAAATTTCCTAAAACTTCGACCAATAAAAATAGAAAGCGTCATCGCTAATAAGTAACCTGCCAGAAAAATAGCCGTTCTAGGTAATAGGTTACCTAATATGGCAAACAATACCGTTGTACACAAATAAAGTAAGCCAAAATTGATGATAGTTAATCCAAGGGCTTGTAATATGGTAGGATAAAAAACTTGTCTATTTTCCATGGCAAAATTTATTTGCTATTTTTTGAATCAAAAAACTACACATGTTCTGGAGAAAAAAGAAACCTAAATATCAAACTACCCAAATTACAGATACTAATTTTAATGACGTAGTCATAAAATCTGAAGTACCTGTATTACTAGATTTTTATGCCGATTGGTGTGGTCCTTGTAAAGTATTAGGACCAATTATTGATGAACTGGCAGAAGAATATGCAGGTAAGGCATTGGTCGCAAAAGTAAATACTGAAGCAAATCCAAAACTAGGTCAACATTTTAAAATAAAATCAATCCCTACTTTAATGTTTATACATAAAGGAGAATTAGTAGAACGCTATCAAGGGCTGGTTCCAAAACCTAATTTAGAAGAAATATTAGACGAATATATTAACGAACAATAGGCAACAGGTTTCAAGTGCTATTCAATGCTGCTTTAAATCTGCTGCCAATTTCCTAAAACTGAATCCGTAAAAACAAATTTACCCCTACCTCTTCTTTATCCACTCTGATACGACTACGGTCTTCAATACCAGCATCTTGAGCTAGTTGGATTAACTTTTCTGGACTGCGATGATGTAGATACCATCCAGTAAATAATTCCATATATCCTTCAGTTGGATTTCCTTCGGCAAAGTTCCCTATAACCATTTCCCCACCTGGAGCGACATTAGTAATTAAGCGAGCTAGTAATCGAGTAAAGGTCCGATCATCAAAATAATCAAACAAGCCTGCTGACCAAACTAAATCATATTGTTTATCTACTCTAAATCGAAAAATATTTTTATTATGAAAGGTCAAATATTGGCTATATGCTTCGTTGAGATTAGTAGCATGTTCAATAGCTTTAGCATCTGCTTCGACACATTCTATCTGCAAATTGGTCGCTTGTGTTTCTTGAAAAAATTCTAACAAATCTCGGCATGGACCACTTGCTACATCTAGCACTCGATAACTTTCTTTATCTCCCTGAGCCAATTCGGTTAGAATGTTTTTAAAAAAAGATTTTCTATTTCTAACGGCAGTAGCCGCAGCATGTTGGTGATAGAATAAATCCCATTTATTAAGTTTCGGATTTTTAGAGGTTACTTGTAAGTACATCTTATCAATAATCTCAAAATCACCAGGGTAGCCATAAGGCTTGTGATAAGCATGTCCAGTAATAGACTTCTTAAAAGCAGGGCCAAAAATGGCAACTACTTCTTGGCTTGCGGCTTTCCACTCTTCTAATGGAATTTTTACTCGGAAGTAATTAAGCGCATCGTTTAGCACACCATACTCTTGTGTTGTTGGTCCTCCACAATCATAAAGCAATTGAATATAATCAATTAATGCTTTCAGCGAAGGCTTTTTTTGTACATAAGTGTCAAGAAACAGTTGTTTAGCTCTGTTCTGTTCAATAGTTTTTGTCAATACCATGTAATCTTGTGTTGAGCGTGTAAATTGACCTAGGCTTACTGGGTTTATGGTATTTTTTGAGATTTAGATTTTTTAATAAGTTTTCCCATAAATTCCCTGTCCAATTTCACTAAGTTTTAGAAATAGAGTTTCAACTGGCATATAATATCCAATTTAAATAAAAATAAATACAAAATATTGAGAGGATTAAAATTTTATTGTCCAATCAGCGGTTCTTAATTCCTTTTATACTAATGTATATTAATAATGCTGATAAAATATATATAAGTGTTAAATAGTATAAATGATGGGATAAAATCTACTTCATTTTTCTAAGGCTAACAACTAAATATATACGAAATATTTAGTTGTTATTTAAGGCATTTTCCTTAACTTAAGCAGCACTTCTATTTGATATTATTGGTAAGTGGCATTAAATTGTAAATAAGTGGTATTTAAATTTTTATATTTAGATAAGATTTAAATACTAACTCTATGTCAAATATAATAACTAAAAGGCAGAATTAAAAAAAATGAACATTTTTTTTAATTCTGTGACACGCTTATTTCGCGCTAAAATATTCCGACTACCATCAAAACAATACAAATACACCCTAATAACAACATAATTTAGTAATAAACATTAAACGTACAAATTAAAACACATTTTATTAATTCAAATAATAATAAACAAATATTATAATTTCATGCTTTAAAGCCTTATACAATTTAAAATAAAAAAAATCTATTTTTTAGTTAAAAAAATCTTAATTTCTTAGTGACTCTTTCCCATTTTATCGTCAAAATGTCAAATTTCAGATAATCTATCTTACCATTCCGAGTTATAAATCACAGAATCCCCAACTACATTTTCTCTATATCTGAATCAATGAGTTATTTTTTGTAGTCGAGTGATTTAATTTTATGCTTACCTTTTGTAGTCGAGTTCCAAAAAATGTTTTTTTTTATGCTTTCAGTAATAGACTTAATTCTGAATGATAAATTTTGAATTTTGTTGAGTGTAACGAAATCCTGATTATTCATCAGGGAATTTCACTAACTCTTTGATTCTCTACATTCAAATTTCGCTATAAATTTTCTTTGGAATAAACACTAATGCTGAAAATTAAAACTCGTTAATATGAATTATTTAAATGAATTATTTGCAAGCCTTTCTTCAAGGATGGGTGGTGCTTTTGCTAATATTATAGGTGCACTATTGATCCTAATTATTGGCTTATTCTTAGCCAAATTTATCCGTAATGTCGTTCGGAAATTAATGAC
>CAZXYA010000357.1:0-9951 GCA_964644655.1 uncultured Saprospiraceae bacterium
GCGTAGAGTTAAACCTCAATATTTTTAAAACAATACTTTTTAAACAACTTCTATAATTAAAAAACACTAACAAACGCATCTCATGATTTATAGAATTAAAACAAAGAGCAAAATAGTACTCTTTTTAACAATATTTATCCTGACGATTAATATAGGCTATGCCTTTTCATTTTTCACTAAACAATTGGACATATTAAAAACCAATACCCTTACAACTTACACAGCAATATTAGTAGCCGAACAGCAGCAAGCGATGATTAATCCAGTAGCCCAAGCGCTTGATTTTAATTTATTTGTAGAAGAATCCGTAAGTACCGTAAATGGCGATATAGAGGGAACTGCAGCATTGGGAGGTGATTTAAATATAATAGGAAGTTTAACACTTGCTGGTAATAATCGAGGTAGTTTTAGAGTTAATGGAGATGCGGTTAATACTGGTTTAGTCGTTGGAGGTAAGATTGCCTATTTATCAGGCAATGGTATCAATGTCAACCTTTCTACTTTTATTAAATTGGGCAATACCAATGGTTCTACTATTCATGACATGCAAAATAATACTAATGTACTGACACGGATAACGGCTGGAGGATATGATAGTACACCAAGGGTTTCTTTACAAACACATCAACCTGCTAATTCTGTTGCCCAAGCTAATTTAATCGACTTTTCGGCTACTTTTAATAATTTCAGAAGTTATGGGGCCACTATTAGTCAATATCCTACAACCTTGTCCATGACTAATAATTCAGGTAATGGAAACATCACTTTAGCTCCGAATCAAGTAAATGTGTTAAATATTACGGGAGCAGACTTGCTTGATTTTTCTACGATTATTTTTAATCAGCAACCTAGTGCTAACCAGCCTTTAATTATTAATATTGATGCTTCTGGAACGCTTATTTGGAATGTTCCTACTTTTAGTGATATTGGTGATACTCAAGGGGCCTATATCTTTTTTAACTTCTATAATACAGATTACTTAATTCTTAATGGTAGTAACACGATTTACGGAACTATTTTTGCGCCCAATGCAGATATCACAAAAAATACCTCTGGAAATATTAATGGTCAAGTTATTAGCCGTGTTTATACACATATAGCAGGAGAATTGCATCATCATGCCTTTAATACTGAATTCCCAATTGATTTACCTAATACAGAAATTTGTGGCAATAATGAAGATGATGATAATGACGGTTTAATAGATAATTATGATGACGATTGTTGTATAAATTTAAGTATCATTCCTCAAGCAAATTATGTGTTGCATTATACCGATAGTGAGCAAGCTAATTTTGGTGAAGCAACGAATGCTTTTGATGGAAATACCGAAACGATTTGGCATACTAATTTTGATGAGACCAACCAGCCTTTACCACATGAAATTCAAATTGACTTAGGACAGATGCATAAAATTGGTGGTCTGCGATATTTACCGAATCGAACTTTTGCCGATGGTAGAATGGGTAATTACGAAATATATGTGAGTACCAATGGGAATGTATGGGGCAATCCTGTAGCAACGGGTACCTTGACTTATGAAGATTTAGGAGATAAAGAAATTAGTTTTAGTCTAGTAGAAGGTCGATATATTAGGTTAGTAGCACTTACTGATACAAATGGAACAAATTGGACAACTGCTTTAGAAATTAATGTTTTGGAATGCAAAGATCAAGAGATTTGTGATGATAATATGGATAATGATGGAGATGGTTTAGTGGATTGTGAAGATCCCGATTGCTCAGCTATGATGAGCCTTTCTGCTACAACTGCAACTAGCTGTGGAGAAGATATTACCATTTCTGTGAACCGCTGTATCACCTATGCTACTGTAATAGCAGATATCAAGGGAAATGTAACGGACCCTAGTTTGACCATTGAGGCACCAGATGGAGCAGCCGCTTTTTTGAATCGAATATCTGATGATACGTACACACGTATGGTTTGGGATTTTGGAGAAGTCATTCCTGATGGAGAGGAAGTCTGTTTTCGAGTTAGATCGAATAGTGGGATCATTCCGTCTCAAGCAACTGCTTGGTTATTGAATGACGGAGCGCCTGCCACAGCTTCTTATAGTGTAGTTACTACGCAGTCTTTTGTAGGAACAGAATGGCAAGAATTCTGCTTTATCATGCCGAGAGCAAGTCGATATATCAAAATTACAGATGATGGGGGAACTGCTTTTTATGTAGACGCTGTAGGGAGGAAATGTCGAAATATTGATGAGTTAACTTACTTATGGAGTACAAAAAAAACGACCAATACAATTACGGTAAATGGCGCTAGTTCGGCTAATTATTCTGTAACAGTAACCAGTCCAGGTGGATGTATAGCTACTTCAAATATAGCGGTAACTGGTTTTAGCGGATGTCCAGAAATATGTGGTAACAATAGGGATGACGATGGAGATGGTTTAATGGATGAAGAGGATGAAGATTGTACTTGTCCTATGATTGTGACTACTGATAATAAAGTAATCAATACTTGCCAAGGTGAAACAGTCGATTTTACCGTAATAACGGATGCATCAACTGCTCTTTTTTCCGAAGTTAGGTTTTATAGATTTGCCACTAAGCAATTTAATCCATACACTTCTACTGCTGCTAAAACTTTGATTGGCACTTTTAATAATGATATGGGAATGGGAAATATACTGACGGATGATTTTCCTACCAGTAATGTCATTACCACTTATTATGTATACGCTGTATTAGATGAGGTATCAACAAATGTAAGCGATTGTTATCCTTTTTTAGAATATATTGTCAATGTAGATCCTTGCTCAGAGCTAGAAGTGAACTGCCAGGAAGGTCGAGCTATAGAAACTTATTATACCGGAATTAATCGAGATATACCTAAAACACTTTCTTTCTCGGATTTACCTAATATTGATTCGATTTTAGTGCAAATTGTTTATGAAAATAATAGCCCAGGGAACACCATTACGATTCAAGATAATGATGGAAATACTTTTAACTTAAATAGAATTATTGAAAACGATATTCATCTTTTTGAAAGAATTATTCCTGCTACTTCTAGTATTACCTATAGTAATCCTGCTATTCAAGACGAAGCACAATCAATAACGGCTTATGTTTACAAAAGTAACCAACCAGGAAAATCCTATGCTAGGTATAGCCAACAAGTGAGCGGACATCGAGATACTAAACAACTTAACTTTCCTCTTCCAGATAGGGCAAATGCTAAAGACATAACGATTCAGTTACCTATTTCTGAATTAACTTTTGATAATAGAGAACTAACTTTTGTAGTTAGAGCAGGTGCTTACACTAATTCTTTCACTAAAATATGGGGTTCCGATGGTGCTAATTTTCCAAAAGGTTGCTGTATAGATTTATTGAAGATAACCGTCCCTAATGTAGCGATAGATGTAGATAATATTACAATTGACATTATTTCTCCCAAACGTGGTAGAGGACAGTCCTATATAGTTGCTGGTACTGTTTTCTTAGAATTTAATTGTTTTGATAATGAAAATTGTACTGATGGGATAGACAACGATTTTGATGGAGATATAGATGCACAAGATTTTGATTGTAGTGGTTATTGTGGAGACAATGGTACATTTTTACCTTATGGAATGTGGAAGTTAGAAAATGATGGTCAAGGTATTGGACTTTATTCTGAACAATATGATTTGATTTTCCAAATGTCAGATAATGCTTTTTTATATTGGACGGCTACTAATGATTTCCATATAAGAGGAATGCTTGCAGCCTATGATAATGAAGGTGTTTATATGGGGAAATATAGCTTAAATTATACCGCTGAAAATGTTAATTACAACACTTTTGAAGGGAATAATATCTTAGGTTCAACGAGTGGAACTGGAAAATTAACACAGCAAAGTACAAATCCGATAATACCACAAGAGATATTGATGAATGCTCAGTTAAATAGTGGTGGTTTGGGAGTTATTATCCGAGAATACGGAATAAATGATATTAGAATAGAAGGGGATTGGAGTTTAAATGGTTGGAATACAAATAACGTTTTTACTGCACAGGTAAAGCTTACAGACTGCCAAGCACCAAGAGAAATATGTGGTAATGGAGTGGATGATGATATGGATGGTTTGATGGATTGTTTAGATCCCGATTGTATGAACCCTAGTGATGGTGGGACACTTGCTGGAAATGAAAATAATTGTGGCTTATATCTACCAACAATTATAACCGAACAAAATACACCTACCAATATCGGAACTGGTATTCCTGATTATCAATGGGAACAAAAAATAGGAAATAATGATTGGTCAGAAATTTCTGGTGCAATTCGAGCAACATATACACCTACTTTAATTAATGAAAGTACTAGTTATCGCAGAAAAATAAGAATGGGTATTTGTAACCCTTGGCTGACTTCTAATTCAATTAATAAAATAGTTATACCAGCACCTTTTGAGGCAATTATTTTGGATATTCCAACAGTTACAAATAATGAGTTGTGTGCGAATCAATCTTATATTTTTCAAGCAACCTCAGTAGCAGATGCTATTTATACTTGGGATTTTGGAGATAAGGCAATGCCTAAGACAGCAGTAGGAATAGGTCCACATAATGTGGTGTTTGATAGCCCAACAGATAATTTGCCTGTAAGTAGAAGTGTCGTATTAAATGTAATAGGTACAACCGACCTTTGTGTAGCGAGTGATACTGTTTTTTTGGATATTCATCCACTACCATCACTTATTTCTGTAGAATCGGGCAATCCTTCTCTATGTGGCGCATCCGATGGATGGATTACTTTAGTAGCAACTGGTGAAGCGAATAGATGTTTAGCCGTTAGTTTAGATGGAGGTATAACTTATCAACCAGACAATCAATTTTCTTTTACTGGTTTAGCTGCTGGAAGCTATGAAATAATGACCCGTTACTGTGATGGGAGTTGCCCAACTATTGGACAAATTGTGAATCTATCTGATCCTGCCACTATTAATTTGGTTAATGATATTTTTTTAGAGGTTTGTCCAGGATTTGATTATGCACAGAATGTTTTATTTAATGATGACATTCAAGGTGAAACGGTTTTAACTCTTGCTTCAAATGCAAGCTTTGGGGCGGTTATTTTAGAGGCAAATGGAGATTTTGTATATACTTCTAATTCACCAACTTGTGGTATAGATCAATTTGCCTATACTATTTGCGATGCAAGTGGAAATTGTTGCGCTACCGCAGTTGTGACGATAGACTTTAATGATACCAAACCACCAATAATAGAAAACATACCAGCTGATTTAACTGTCAGTTGTGATGACGAGATTCCACTACCACCATTGGTTTCAGCGATGGATAATTGTCCAGCTATTTCTATTGATAAAAAAGCAGAAAATACACAGGGAATTGATGGGTGTGCTTTATATGATTATACGATTACTTATAGTTGGATTGCTCAAGATTTTTGTGGGAATGAAACTATAGATAGCCAATTAGTTCATGTAAAAGATCTAACCGCACCAGATATTTATAGGGTTTATACTTTACCTAATGGAAAGCGATTGGTAGCAGGGGTGATGGAAAATGTAACGCATCGTTGGAAAGTGGTACAACTACCAATAGCTTTTAATACAACACCCTTAATTTTCACACAATTAGTCACAACAAATGAATCAGCTCCTGCAATTGCTCGAATGCGGAATATTTCAACCAATCAATTTGAAATAAGATTACAAGAAGAAATGGCAAACGATGGAGCGCGTACAGGCGAGAGTGTAGCCTGGTTTGCTATAGAAGAAGGCAATCAATTAACGGATTATCAATTAGAAACAACGACTATAGATATTGGAGACGCAGCAACAATGATTAATTTTCAACAAACATTTACCAATACGCCTGCACTTTTTACAACGATGCAAACGATTAGAGATGAAGATCCTACCTATCCAAGAAATAATGGCTTGTCTACTAATGGTGTAGTCATTAGCTTACAAGAAGAAATCTCTTTAGAAAGTGATGTTCAACATAGTGAAGAAAAACTAGCTTATTTAGCAATAGATGCACCCGTTTTGAGCAACCAATCGGGTGAGGTTTTTGGAGAGACTGGCAAAGTTACCATTACAAATGAATGGACCACCATCCAGTTAACTAATCAATATATCAATCCTGTAGTCATAGCAAATAGCCTAAGTCAAAATGAATTAGATCCCGCCATTATACAAGTCCGTAATATTACTTCTGAAAGTTTTGATATAAGCGTAAGAGAATGGGATTATTTAGATGGTGTTCATACTGGAGAGAGGGTAAGTTATATTGTCATGGAAGGAAGTGTGCCTTTAAATAATGATAAATTTTGTGAGTATGGAACGGATAGTCTAGTGCTTGGAGTAGATATTATTGCTGTAGATAATTGTGACCAGCATGTAAGCATTAATTATGAAGAATTAGTCAGTTATAGTGGACCACAGAAAATTTTCACAAGAATCTGGTCGGCTATTGATGAGTGTGGTAATGAAATCATTTATTCAAAAGAAGTTATTTGTTCTGGTGTTTTATTACAATTAAAAGCTTTTTTACAAGGAGCTATTATTTTTAATAATGATGGGCTGATGCGAGATGATCTAAGGAAAAAAGGTTTTTTGCCCTTAACAGAACCTTATTCAGCAAATCCTAATTTCACCCATATTGGAGGTGGAGGGGAAATAATGGATCCTGTAATGATGACAGAAACAGGGAAAGATGCTTGTGTAGATTGGGTTTTTGTCGAATTATGTGATGGAAATGATATTAATACAGTAGTCTCTACTCAATCAGGGATTATTCAAAGGGATGGAGATGTGATGACCGCTACTGGAGATTCGTTGATTCGCTTTGAAAATGTACCTCCTGGAAATTACTATGTAGCATTAAATCATCGAAATCATTTGAGAACAGTTAGTCTTTATCCTTATACTTTTACGCCCAATGCTACCCCTTTTGTAGATTTTACCAATGATTTTACACCTGTTATAGGTATCGAACCAAATATTGATTTGGAGATGGGGAAAGCCTTATGGTCAGGAGACTTAAATGGAGATAATAGAATTATTTATCAAGGACCAAGAAATGATGTATTTAATATGTTTTTACATGTTATTTTAGATCCCTTAAATCAAAACTATTTGACGAATTTTATTGGTAGAGGATATACCAACAATGATTTTAATATGGATGGGACCATCATTTTTCAAGGACCCAATAACGATAAATCTACTTTCCTATTTAATACTACTTTAGCACATCCCAATAACCCTGAAAATTTCTCCAATTTTGTTATTGCGACCCATTCGGAAGCTCAAATTTTAAATGGAAATAATCCCGATGGAACAATCCCTGGCTTTGATTATGATAATGACGGACTATTAGATGGTTTAGACCCTGATGATGATAATGATGGCATTGCGGACGGGAACGATATAGACCCAATGAACCCCAATAGTGATACAGATGGGGATGGGCTTAGTGATAATACAGAAACGGGAGGAGATGGAAGATATGATGTATCAATTGATTCTGACCCATTGAATGCTTGTAGTCCTACTATCTCTACTCAATGTGTAGGCATAGATTTAGATCAAGATAGCTATTTTAGAAATTATCCTATTAATCATACTTTGTACGATGCACATGATGAGAATCCTTGCTTGCCTAATACGACTAATGGTAGCTGTTTTTGTGCAGATACCGACGATGACGGATTTATAGAAATTTGTCATAGAATAGGAAATGGCCAAACCAAAACAATAACTATTCCAATAGCTATTTTACCTGAACATTTAGGTCATGGAGATACTTGTGGGTCTTGTAATTAACTAAAAAATCCTGTCACAAAAGGCTTTATTTTATACTTGTTGACCTCTCTTTTTTGCTACAACTTGCCTTATCATTAAGAAAAAGCATTTAATTACTGCATTTTATATTCAAAATACTTAAAAATTCCCCCACCTACATTCAATAAAGAGGCTAAATTTAATAATTGACTTAAGAAGACTGTAAGGCTATAAGAATCGAACAACTTCTAAAATACAATTATTTGCTTAATTATCTCTTAATAAGTCACATTAGGGTACTTTCTCCCCCACCATTCCTGAGTGTATTTTAAAATTCTAATAATGTCTGTGCAAAAAATGTCAAATAGTGTCAGGTAGTAACTGTCACAAAAAGTACATTTTTTAAACTTCTTCAAAATCTACTAGAAAAATGAGAATCAATTTAACTAACTGGATATTCCCAATTGCTAAAGGTATTACGCTAAATTTATCTTCGATTGCTAAATTTTCTTGTTTATTAATCCTATTGCTAAGTTTAGATGTACAGCTATATGCGCAGCACGATTTATCAGTTGTGAAAACTGTTGATGTAGATAGCGCAGGAGTTGGCGATACCGTAACTTTTACTATTGTCTTAAATAATGATGGTGGAACTGCGGTTAATAATATCTCTATACAAGATTCGCTTCCGATGGGCATGGTTTACATCGACGATACACCTGACGTGGGTACCTATGTATCCAGTTCAGGCATTTGGACAGTCGGTAATATTACTGCTGGTACAGCTAGTGTTCAATTACAAATTCGGGCTAGACTGGAAACACCAGGTGTACACACAGGAATTGCC
The DNA here is from genome assembly GCA_964644655.1 of uncultured Saprospiraceae bacterium. Classification (GTDB taxonomy): domain Bacteria; phylum Bacteroidota; class Bacteroidia; order Chitinophagales; family Saprospiraceae; genus JAFMDF01. The sequence goes on from CAZXYA010000357.1 coordinate 8,613, forward strand.
CAAATTCATGCTGTAGATGGCTTTGATATAGATTCTGCCCCTGATGATGATGTAGTGACAGATGATGATTATGCAACTGCCTGTATATCTATTCCTTTTAAAATTTGCCCAACTTTAGAAGATACAATTGTATTAACTGCTCCAGCAGGATACACTGGTTATCAATGGACAAAAGATGGGATGGATATTCCGTTGGCTACTAATCAGGAATATAGAGCTTTTGAAGTAGGAGATTATACTTTTAGAGCGAATAATATGGCAACTATGTGTGCAGATAGTACTTGTTGCCCAATTCAAATTGAAGCCGCTTGTTTTGATTTAGCTTTGGATAAAAAATTGGCTGGTGGGCAATCACCTAATGTCTCTCCTGGTGATCCTGTAACTTATACCATTACCGTACATAACCAAGGAGATTTTTATGCAGATAGTATTTTAATAACAGATTATCTACCAGCAGGTGTCACTAATAATTCTGGTATATGGATAGGAAATGACACTTTATTAACTATAGCGGATGGAGGACTGGTAGCAGGTGGATTAGCACCAGGCACCAATACATCTGTTGATATTACTTTGACATTAGGTGCTTCCGTCTCCGCAGACAGTTTAATCAATTATGCAGAAATAACTTCAGCTAGTGAGGTCAGTCAAACGGACGATAGAGATATTGATTCGACTCCAGATGCTCTTAATAATAATGATGCCGGAGGAAATTCTAATAGTGCAGCAGATGATTATTTATTAGGAGATGGAACTGGCGCAACTCCTAGTGGTGATGCGACAGGAGACGAAGATGATCATGATCCAGCCGTTGTTTATATCTGTCCAAATATTACGAATCCAACTGCTACAACGAATGTCTGTTCTGGTGATATGGTTGCTTCTTTAAGTGTGTCAACTACCAACGCAGATGCAAATGGTATTTCCTTTGTTTATTTTACGGATGCACAGACAGGTGATGATATGTATGGTGTTCCAGATATGCCCATTGGCACAGTAACCGCAGTAGCTGGTACTGCAAGTGTCACCAATATCTCATTCCCTACTAATGGAACAGCTTCGCCAGTTACTTATTATGTATATGCGATTATTAATCCTATACCAGATACTGCTTCTTGTCGGCCATTTCAGGAGATTCAGGTAGTTGTGCATGGATTATTGACAGCAGGAACAAATGGTAGTCACGAGATTTGTGAAGGAGAAACAGCTACTCAGGATTTAACAGCTATAATAACAGGAGAAGATGCAGGCGGTAATTGGGAAGAAGCGACCGCATCGGGAGCCAATATAACCGATCCAACAAGTGTAAACTTTAGTGCAGTCGCTCCAGGAATTTATA
>CAZXYA010000358.1:0-9946 GCA_964644655.1 uncultured Saprospiraceae bacterium
AAACCTTGGGTTTTCATAAAGAAATAGATTTACTAAACCTGCTAGATTTAGCAAATCGGGAGTTCTCGATCAGCCTGCTACGTCCTCAGCTTTACGCTGAGTAGTCACAAGAGATTTATGATGTATGAACTATGATTTTCCTTCCCACTAAAGCCTAGTGCTACCAACTACTTATGCCACAAAAACTACTCGTTGGAACAACTAAAGGATTGGTTGTTTTTAAAAAAATAAACACAAAATGGCAAATTCTGCAAACGCATTTTTTAGGCTTGCCAGTCTCTATTATCTATGTTAATGAATTAACCAATACTTGGTGGGCGGGAATTGCACACCATCATTGGGGACAAAAATTACATTATTCAACAGATGAAGGGCAAACTTGGCATACTGTTACCCCACCAGCTTACCCACTAGATGCGGCATTGGCTTCAGGTAAGCCAGCCACTTTAAAAAAAATATGGACTATTCAACACGGAGGCAAAAACTACCCTAATCGACTCTGGATAGGCACAGAACCTGGGGGGCTGTTTAAAACTGAAGATAATGGTCAACATTTTGAATTAGTGCAAGCATTATGGAATCATCCTAGCAGAATGAATCAATTGCAATGGTTTGGCACAGGCCGTAATTTACCTTTTATTCATTCCATAGTCGTTCATCCAAGCAATAATGATCATGTTTATATAGCTGTCAGTTGTGCTGGTATTTTTGAAACAACCGATAGTGGGCAATCTTGGGAACCAAGAAATAGTGGGTTAATTGCGGCTTATTTGCCTAATCCAAATGCTGAAATTGGGCATGACCCACATCGACTATTTGCTTGTAAATCAAATCCGTCCGTATTATGGCAGCAAAATCATTGTGGTATTTTCAGAAGTACAGATAGTGCTAAATCATGGAAAGATGTTAGTGACAAAACGGGGATTGCTAATTATGGCTTCGCATTAGCTATTGATCACCAAAATGATAAAAAAGCGTGGGTGATTCCTGCGGTAAGTGATGAATTAAGAATAGCACCTAATCAAGCATTAAGTGTTTGTCAAACGATAGACGGTGGACAAACTTGGCAAACGTTGAATAATGGACTCCCTCAAAAGCATTGCTTCGATATTGTTTTTAGACATGCCTTAGCCATTGAGAAAAGAACATTAGCTTTTGGGACGACTACCGGGAATTTATATTTATCAGAAAATGATGGGCAAGATTGGATTTGTTTAAATCATCATTTGGCGAGAGTTGATTGTTTAAGTTTTGCTTAGAATTAAATGGTGGATGATACTTCTAAAGTCTATTGATATTCCACATTTTTTTTGGATAAAAAGGAGCAGTAGCTCCGACCACATTTAGCTACATTTTAACAAATGTGGTCGGTGCTACGTACCTTTGATACGGTATTTTAGACACGGAGAATACAAATGTTATCGGTATCCGTACCTTTTTGCCCTATAGCAAACTTGTGGGGTGTAGACAACCGATAATCCCTTATTCTTCTAAATCAAAATCATTCAAAAAGCCTGTATGAAAATTACCTGCTTTAAAATTTTCATCTTTCATCAATCGCTTATGAAATGGAACCGTCGTTTTAACACCTTCAATAATAAATTCATCTAAAGCCCTTGCCATCTTCTTGATACATTCTTCCCGTGTCTGTGCTTTGCAGATTAATTTAGCAATCATGGAATCATAATGCGGTGGAATAGAATAGCCAGCATATACATGCGTGTCTACTCGCACCCCATGCCCTTTAGAACTATGGAAAGAAGTGATTTTTCCTGGGCTTGGTCGAAAATTATTAAAAGGGTCTTCTGCATTAATTCTGCATTCTATCGCATGCATGGTGGGTAAATAATTCTCTCCTGTTAATTTTTCTCCTGCCGCCACCTTAATTTGCTCTTTGATTAAATCGTGGTCGATTACTTCTTCCGTTACAGGATGCTCTACTTGAATACGAGTATTCATTTCCATGAAGTAATAATTGCGATGTTTGTCTACTAAAAACTCGACTGTTCCTACCCCTTCGTAATTTATATATTTAGCTGCTTTTACCGCTGAGTCGCCCATTTTTTCTCTTAACGCTGGGGTCATAAAAGGAGAAGGACATTCTTCTACTAATTTTTGATGTCGTCTTTGAATAGAGCAGTCTCTCTCTGAAAGGTGTGCTACGTTTCCATGTTGATCTCCAATTATTTGGAATTCAATATGGCGAGGTTCTTCGATAAATTTCTCCATATAAAGCCCCGCATTAGCAAAAGAAGCTTTTGCTTCATTGGTCGCCATGTTCCAAGCACTTTCAAATTCTTCTGGTTTCCAAACTTCTCGCATCCCTTTTCCACCACCACCGGCAGTTGCTTTCAATATAACAGGATAACCAACTTCTTCTGCCAATTTTAATCCTTGTTCTATATCTTTTAATAAGCCACCAGAACCTGGTACAACGGGGACACCAGCCTTTATCATGGTTTCTTTAGCAGTAATTTTATCTCCCATTTTCCGAATCATCGTAGGATCAGGGCCAATAAATTTAATACCATATTCAGAACAAACTTCAGCAAAATCAGCATTTTCTGATAAAAAACCATAACCGGGATGCACCGCATCCGCATTGGTTATTTCTACTGCAGCCATTATTTTGGAAACACTTAAATAAGAATCTTTAGAAGCCGGCGGACCTATACATACCGCTTCATCTGCAAATCGCACATGCAAACTTTCTCGGTCAGCGGTAGAATAAACAGCTACCGTCTTAATCCCCATCTCTTTACAAGTTCGAATAATACGAAGGGCAATTTCTCCTCTATTAGCAATGAGAATTTTCTTGAACATAAATTTTGGTTTGTTTAAAGTTCTCGATTAATTAATGCTATCTAATGAATGAATAATCATCAATATTTTTTGAACTATCATTAGTTGCATTCATTTCGTCCCTACATTAACCGTTAGGGTCAACTAAAAACAAAGGCTGATCATATTCTACAGGAGAAGAATCTTCTAATAAGATTTTTACAACCTTTCCGCTAATTTCAGACTCGATTTCATTAAATAATTTCATTGCTTCTACAATACATACAACACTACCGACCTCTATGGTATCTCCTACTTTTACATAAGGAGGTTTTTCTGGAGAAGAGGACCGATAAAATGTACCAACGATAGGCGATTTGACTTCTAAATAATTATTATTTTCTACCTTCTCCGCAACTACAGGTGCTGGAGCAGGTGTGTTTGCAGGCGCAGCGGCTTCTACCGACGTAGTAGGAGGGGCATAAGTAGGTGGCATCGCTGCTGGTACAGAAATTACTTGCTGTGCTGGAGGGGTAGCCTTCATTTTTTGATATTCGTCTGTACGAATGGTCATTTCAAATTCCCCATCTTTCAGTTTAAATTCAGAAAGATTGGTTTTGTTAATCAATTTAATGAGGTCTTGTATTTCTTTAAAATTCATTTTTAGTGTGATTGGTGTAGATAACGGGTGTTTGTGTCAAAATTTAAAAAAACGCAATATAAGAATTGAGGTCGGATAATTATAAAAAAAAAGGGAATCCTTAAATTTATACATTTGTCTTGTTGGAGGATTGTTAAGACATACCCTAAACTTATAGCTAGAACTACTAAGATTTTACTCTTTCTATATAAGAACCAGTTTTGGTATCTACTTTTATCATATCTCCTTCGTTAATAAAAAGTGGTACCCTTACCTCTGCTCCTGTCTCTGTAGTAGCAGGCTTGGTAGCATTAGTAGCGGTATTTCCTTGAAGACCCGGTTCTGTGTAAGTGATTTTTAAGTTGATATACTGTGGTAAATCAATCGTTAGTGGTGTTTCTCTAGCCGCATCAAATAATATTTCAATTTCAGCTCCTTCTTTAATAAATTTTGGTTGATCAATCATTTTTTCTTCCAATGCTACTTGCTCATATGTTTCATTATCCATAAAATGAAACGCATAATCATCTTTATATAAAAATTGGAAAGTTCGACGTTCTACTCTTACCACCGAAATTTTGTGTCCCGCAGGGAAAGTGTGGTCCACAACTTTTCCTGTAGCAAAGCTCTTTAATTTAGTACGTACAAAGGCATTACCTTTCCCCGGTTTTACATGCTGAAAAGAAACGATAGAATAGACATCTTTGTTAAAGTCAATACATAAACCGTTTTTAATGTCCGAAGTATTTGCCATAATAATAGGTCAATTTTGAAAATAAGTTATTCTTCCTAAAATAGGATAAATCAAGCACTATTTACTATCTAATCATTTACTAAGAAATTCAAAATGATAGTGGTAACAAATAGAGCATTAGCTAAAAGATAGATATTTTAAAATTTATTAATCTATTGGTTAGTATCCGTTGCCTAACGGATTAATTCCCCAACGGATTTATCTATTTATTTTCTGATGTTCTAAAAAGTAAGAGTTTATTGGGAGTTTGTTTTTAACCCAAAGGATAAATTCCCAACAAGCTCTAAGTTCTCAATAGTGTCTTTTCCTTTGTACTGACGAATGAATTCGTCGGCAGATAGAGGATATATTAAAAAAGTGATAATAGATTGATAATCAAATAGTTAAACTTGTTGTTTGATGATAAGAAATCAATCTTTAAGTATATTTTACCTCAAATCGCTTGCAAAGGTATTAAAATCCATACAAAACCCCTGCAGTAATAGTTGAATTTACTTCTCCACCTACTCTAAATTTAAATTCTCCAAAATAATTAAGGGCAGAAGTTTGAGAGGCAATTTGAGCTCCTACGCCTAAATTTAGGCCAACATTAAATCCTTCTTCTATTAGAGGTAAAGAAGAATCCCCACTAATACTAACATTAAACAAATTGATTCCTCCAACAGGATAAACTTCTACATTATCACTAACCTCAATTAGCCGATACCGTGCATCTAAATCAACAGAGAAATAACTAACAGTTGCATCTCTCAAAGATTTATCTTGAAAAAAAATGCTAAATCCAGGAGCAGCAATAAGTTTTTCATTTATTTCATAGGTCCCTCTAAAATTGAACCCCAATTTGGAAAGATTATCTCCATTTGCAAAAGTTAGTCCACCACCTAATTGTATTTGTGCATTGGCATTAGGTAAGAAAAAAACAATACAAAATAACAAACAAAAATAAAGTAGTAATCGCTTCATGCCATTTAGTGATTTATTGGTAAAAATGCAATTTACATATTTTTTGAAAAATGTAAGCTAATTAACAAATTATTAGGCATCGAATCCATCTATCTAAACGTAATATATAGGAATATGCATACTAAGAATGATTAAAGTACGTTTTTAGGAGCAATTCCATTGATTATCAGATATATAGTATTTTTAGTATTTGACTATATCTTGTTAAATTTGTATCTTGGGACAATAAAATTGATTTCATAAAACTCATGTTACCACAAAACTATTCACAGCTTGTAGAAGAGCTAACAACAACACTTGAATTTTTCGATTATACCTTGCTTACACCGGGCATTACTAGTCAAGTTATGCCTGTTATTAAACTAGCCATCCGTTCTAAAGAAAGGGATTTTTTCCAGCAAAAATTAGCAGAGAGGCTAGATTTTCAAGTTGTTCAAAGCAAGTTGGATACAACTATTTTGACAATAGATTTAGCAAAAGACCAATTCTTAACCATAGAATTATATCACTTTTTTCATGAAGATCGTCTGATTTATCTGAATATAGAGGACGTCCTAGCAAATAAAAAACGATCTGAAAAAGGTTTATTTATTCCAAAGTTAGAACATCTTTTAGAATTTAGTATTCTGAATAGTTTCTTTCATGAAGAAGGTTTAAATGATGCTATTATCAAACGCTTTGAGGACTTACATATCTTTCTACAGGAAGGCTTATTAGATTACTTTAATACTAAATACGATACCTATTTCAATAGTCTTTATGACTTATCGGATTATAAAGAATTGATAGATAATCATTTCCGAAAACAGCTAAAACAATTTCCAGTTAATAAATTCTCCAATCGAGTAAAATTAGGATGGGTAAATATGAAGATTTTATTAAAGCGTTCTGCTGTTTTTTCTTATTTCTTTTAGAAACACCCTAAATTGAAATTTATTGACAGAAGTCAGACAAGTTATGATGCTCGTCTGACTTCTGACAGTTGAAGATAAGGGACTCTCCTCTAACTTCTCTCCTACGGCGCAGGATTAGAAATTTCCTGATGGACCGCATTAATCTCCTTCATCAATTCTTTAGAAATATCAAATTTAATACTGCCGATATTTTCTTTTAATTGAGCCATAGAAGTTGCACCGATAATATTAGCCGTCATAAATGGGCGGGTAGTAACAAAAGCTAAGGCCATCTCTGCTAAAGTCATACCATGCGCTTCTGCTATTTCCAAATATTTTCCAGTTGCTTTTCTAGATAATTCGCTACTATAACGATTATAAGCTTTCCATCTGTTGATTCTATCTGTAGGCTTATCCGTGCCTTTGTGAAATTTACCAGATAGCATCCCAAAACCCATTGGTGAATAAGCAATCAAACCTGCTTTTTCGCGAATAGAAATTTCCGACATTCCAATTTCATACGTTCTATTTAATAAACTGTATGGATTTTGTACGGTTTGCACTTTTGGCAAATTGTGTTTTTCGGCTAAGTTTAAAAATTTAGAAAAACCCCAAGGAGTTTCATTGGAAATACCAAAATGGCGAATTTTTCCTTGCTTTACCAAATCTTGCATGGTTTCCAAGATTGCTAAAAAGTTTTCTTGCCAAGGATCACTTGCGGAGTATTTAAATTCTTTTTTACCAAAAAAATTGGTTCTACGTTCTGGCCAATGTAATTGATATAAATCTACATAATCTGTTTGTAATCGCTGTAGACTAGTCTCAATAGCTGCGGTGATAGAAGCCCGACTAAAATCAATTTTGCCATCTCTAACCCAAGTAATCCCTGGAGATGGACCAACAATTTTAGTTGCTAAAACGACTTGATCTCTTTTTCCAGATTTTTTAAACCAAGTACCAATAACTTTTTCGGTACTACCATAGGTTTCTGCACGTCCAGGAATAGAATACATTTCTGCGGTGTCCCAAAAATTAACGCCTTGGTCTAGCGCATAGTCCATTTGTTCATGTCCTTCTGCTTCGGTGTTTTGTTCCCCCCAAGTCATGGTGCCTAGACATATTTTACTTACTTTTAAATCAGTATTTCCGAGTTTGGTATATTTCATTATTTAAATTGATTAGTGATTTTTCTAAAAAAACAAATATAGTAATATTTGCATAAGATGTTTTTACCAAGAAAAGAACGTTCTTTGTAGTTTTTAGTTTAAAATTCTTTAATGAACATAGTTATTACAGGCGGCACCAAGGGAATAGGCAAAGCAATTGCTGAAAAATTTGCGCAAGAGGGCTTTAATGTAGCCATTTGTGCTCGGACTAAACGAGATTTACTAGTAGTAAAAAAAGAATTAAAAAAATTGAATGCTAGTATAAATGTGATTTCGGCAAAAGTGAATATGCAATCGAAAAAACAGGTAGAAAAATTTGCTGAAACAATATTGGAAAGATGGGGCAGTGTGGACCTAATTGTTAATAATGCGGCTACTTTTATTCAAGGTGCTTTGTTGGAAGAACCCGATGGTTTATTGGAAAGTATGATGGCAACCAATGTCTATGGTTCGTATTATTTGACAAGAAAATTATTACCAAATTTAATAAATCGAAAAAAAGGACATATCTTTAATATCTGTAGTGTCGCCAGCCAAAAAGTTTATCCTAATTGTAGCAGTTATGTGATTTCTAAATTTGCTTTGCTGGGATTTTCTAAAGTACTTCGACAGGAATTAATGGATAAAAATATCAAAGTTACTTCTGTTATTCCTGGGGCTACTTTGACCAATTCTTGGGCAGGAGTGGAATTACCTGAAGGTCGGATTATGCCACCTGAAGATGTGGCGAATACCATTTGGTCAGCGTATAATCTAGGGCCTAGTTCAACGATAGAGGAAATCGTGATGCGCCCACAACAGGGCGACCTTTGAAAATTATAAATTGAAAATTGTAAAGTAATGACAAGTGAAAAACCCTATGTTTTAAAACGTTGGTATGACTATATGGAAAATCATGATTTTGATGTATTAGATGAATTATTAGCCGAAGAGGTTGTTTTCCATTCTCCTGTAGTGCATACCCCACAAAGAGGTAAAAAAATTACCAAGATTTATTTGATGGCTGCTGAAAAAGTACTAGGTGGTGCAGATTTTAAATACACTAAGGAGATAATTGGTCATCAGCAAATGATGTTAGAGTTTACCAACGTTATTGAAGGCGTAACCATCAATGGAGTAGATATTGTCACCTTTAATGAGGACAATCAAATTACTGAATTTAAAGTGATGGTACGACCACTCCAAGGGATGCAAAAAATTCATCAGAAGATGATGGAGATGTTGGAGAATTTCAAGAAATAGGCTAGTTGCTAGTTGTTGGTTGGCAGTTATCCATTTATGTCAAACTGACAACTGAAATATTCGTTGAATTGGCAACCAAAAAGCCAGATGTTTGTTAGGAGGGAGATTGTTTAATTGTTAAAATTGCTTGATTGTTGAAATGGTATGCTCAATCGTTCAATATTCAACAACTTCCTTTTAATATGCGAGATACTGACCTCATTGCCCTTCGTCCACCCATTCCCACCATTATTGACAAAAATGCAGCCAATCCAGCCGAACTTTTTCAAAATAGAACCCTTCGGCCTATTTTAAAATTACAAAATGATTTGTTAGTTGCTGTTTTTATGCAGTACATCATCAAGCGAAAAAATGCTTTTCACAAATTGACTGCGCCTAAAAAAGTAGCCTATATCGAAAATAGTATTCGGAAGGATATTAAATTTAAAAACCTTTTAGTTGGGGTGATTACAGGGCATTTTACCCTTGAAGAATGGTCGCTTTTTATTGCGAATGAAGGAGAATTGACAAAGCGGATGACCAATTTGTTGGTGCAGCGGTTGACTAGCCAAGTAGCTGTGTTTAATTGTTAAATTGTTTTACTGTCAGTCCCGCTAACAATAAAACAATTTAACAGTAAAACTATTACAAATCCTTCAAAATTTCCTGCTGTCGTTGCCCAAAATTGAAAGCTTCCATCAAAGTCATAGACATCACATCTTCTAGATTCCCATAAGCTTTTTTATAATCTAATTGACTTCTGCGAATTACCTCTAGTGCCTCCGCTTTTCCGTAAGTATGCGTGATTTCACATTTAGGCTCTTCGCCTGGCAATTGTTTATAAGTCAAAAAATAATGTTGTAGTCTTCGAATAATGGAAGGCGGTAATTCGGAAACATCCTCCCATTTCCCATAGACCTCGTCGTTTTCTAAAACGGCAATGATTTTATCATCTGCTTCGCCACCATCTAACATTCTAAAACCTCCAATTGGCTTGGCTTTTACGATAATATTACCATGTGTGACTTCTCGTTCTGTTAGTACACAAATATCTAGCGGGTCATCATCTCCAATAATATCCTTTTTCCCTGTTTGTTCCATACAATAAGCCGCTACTTGCTCTTTACAATAAGTTTGTGGGATAAAACCATAGAGGGCAGGCACAATATTAGAGAATTTTTGCGGACGGTCGATTTTTAAATATCCCGTCTTTTTATCTACTTCATACTTTACCGTATCAGAAGGAATCACTTCAATGAAAGAAGTAACAACTCTTGGGGTTCGTTTGCCAATTTCTATACCATGCCAAGGATGTGATTTATATCTTAAGCCAATTAATTTCCATAATTTGTCGTATGCTTCTTGTCCCATTTTTAGTCGGTTTATAGTACACGGTTCATGAGGAACGATGCCCAGTAGTGATTAATTAATGCAAAATTACAACTTACTATATTTAGATATTGTTAAATTTATACTAAGTAGTCTGTCCAGTTAATACTGTCGGTATCTTTTGATAAAATATTGCCGA
>CAZXYA010000359.1:0-3648 GCA_964644655.1 uncultured Saprospiraceae bacterium
AACAAAAAAACTGGTAGCACAGGCATGGAGGAAAATCCAAAATATCCGGATTATAAAAGATATAAGTTTCGAGAACTTAAAGTCTATGGCTCAACCGAGTGGTTAGCTGATAATAAAAAGAAATACCGTCAAGTCTTTGATCGGCACGAATCGTCCTATATATACGCTGAACTCTCCTTTCATAATAAATTATTCGATGAAGAAGATTGGGAAGTAGATGTAGAATTGCATTGCTATTCTATGAAAAAAGGGCGCAAAGAATTATGTGCCTTACCTTTCAAAAGAAAAGTCAGTAAGTATGATAGTGTAGTGTACATTCGAGAAGGTTGGGGCAATAAAAAAGATGGTGCTTTTTGGAAAAGAGGGACTTATTATTGGGAGGCTTGGATAGAAGGTGAAAAAGTGGCCACTAAGTATTTTTACATTGAAGACACGGATGATGAGTTAATGCCACAAAATAATCCTTACCTAGAGGTTCAATCCCTCAAATTGTATGAAGGGCCTTATGATGATGTCAATGAAGATGATCGAGTGTATTATACAGAATTTAGTGGCGAAGAAACCCGCTATATCTATGTAGAAATTGCCTTGAAAAACGAGAATGTGTCTCGCAATTGGCAATGTGAATTATTTACCAAATTCTATAATGATGCTCGGGAGTTAAAGGGACAAGTAGTTCGTTTGCATCGAGTTGAAAAAGGAGAAGAATACATTCGCTTAACGGCTGGCTGGGGATCGAATGTCAAGGGATCTTGGCGACAAGATAGTTATACGGCGGAGTTGGTCTTTATGGACAAATTATTAGCTGTTGTCCCATTTAATGTAGATGATGTATTTGAAGAGGGCATTGCAGGGGTTTTATTGCCCAACCGACAAACGCCTGTTATTCTTGCTCCTGATGAAGATGAAAATTTAACTTTTGAAGAAGTTGTACAAAATTTAGAATCTTTAATCGGTTTAACGGACATTAAAATAAAAGTCAGAGAACACGCTAAATATATTCAATTCCTTCAACTGCGGAAAGAAAAAGGATTTGAAGAAAAAGAAGAAATCAATGTCCACTCCGTTTTTATAGGCAACCCCGGTACAGGTAAAACAACCGTTGCTAAGATGATGGGTAAGCTCTATAAAAAAATGGGCTTACTAACTAAAGGTCATGTGACAGAAGTGGATAGAGTAGATTTGGTGGGAGAATATATTGGTCAAACAGCACCAAAGGTTAAAGAAGTTATCAATAAAGCTAGAGGCGGTGTGTTATTCATTGATGAAGCTTACTCCTTGGCTCGTTCTAACGATGACAGTAAAGATTTTGGTAGAGAAGTAGTGGAAATCATCTTAAAAGAAATGTCGAATGGAGAAGGAGATTTAGCCGTTATTGTAGCAGGCTATCCCAAAGAAATGAAGCATTTCATGGATTCTAATCCAGGCTTAAAATCTCGTTTCAAATTATACTTTGAATTTTCTGATTATTTACCACAGGAATTATCCAGAATAGCAGACTTTGCGGCGCAAGAAAAAGGAGTCAAATTAACGGCTAAAGCTAAGACAAGTATAGATGACATTATTATAGAAGCTTTTAGGAATAGGGACAAAACTTTTGGGAATGCTCGTTTTGTTTTTGATTTAATTGAAAAAGCAAAGATTCATTTAGGCTTAAGGGTGATGGCAACAGAAGACCCTACCCTTACAGAATACAAAGAATTAGAAACCATTACCGCAGCAGATGTCAATAAGATTGAAATTGCTCGCCAGAAAACTTTACCAAAAATTCCTGTTGATGTAGGCTTACTAAAAGATTCTCTAGCAGAGTTAGACGAAATGATTGGTATGGATAGCATCAAAACGCAAATCCACGAATTGGTTGATTTAGTCAATTTCTATCGAGAAACGGGTCGAAATGTCTTAAATAGTTTCTTTTTGCATACCGTCTTTATTGGTAATCCAGGAACGGGAAAAACGACGGTTGCTCGTATCTTGACCAAAATCTATAAGGCATTAGGCATGCTAGAAAGAGGGCATATTGTAGAAACAGATAGACAAGGTTTAGTGGCTGGCTATGTGGGACAAACTGCCATCAAAACAGCAGAGAAGATAGACGAGGCTAAAGGTGGTGTTTTATTTATTGATGAAGCATATGCCTTAACCAATGGCGCTGGAGCAAGTGCTGCACATGGTGATTTTGGGAATGAAGCCATCCAGACTTTATTGAAACGAATGGAAGACCAAAGAGGGCAATTTTTCCTTTTTGTGGCAGGTTATCCCGACAATATGGAAGATTTCTTAAAAGCCAATCCTGGTTTGAATTCTCGTTTTGATAAAATCTTAAAATTTGAGGATTATAAACCAGAGAGCTTAATGAAAATCGCCTTGCAAATGCTCGAAAAAGAAAACATGAAACTAAGTGTCCCTGCCCAAGAACATTTAGGCGCTTATTTAGAATTCTTGCATGAGTACAGAGATAAGTATTTTGGCAATGCCCGAGCCGTCCGAAGCATTGTAGGAGAAGCGATTAAAAATCAAAACCTACGTTTGGCAGCAACACCTATGAAAAAACGGGAAAAAGAAACGATTAATAGGATTAATTTAGAAGATGTACAATCCTTTAAATTAAGTAAGGAAGATTTAGTGTTTGAGAAGAAGACTATTGGGTTTAGGAGTCGGGGGTAAATTTCTATCATACATTTTTCATTAAGTGATACCTTTAAGCCAGGCTGTTCAGAATTACGGGGATATAGTAATGCTAAAAAGCCTACCTTCTCTTTAATATTCAATAAAAAGACATACTCCATACCTCATCAATATGCTCTCCAAATGATGAATTGTGTATAGACCATCAGATACATAATTGACATTAGTGTTTATTCTAAATAAAATCGTATAGCGAAAATGAATGCTGTAAACCAAAGAGTTAGCGACATTCAAAATTCATCATTCAAAATTAAGTCTATTGTAAATATTTATCATTTAATTTTAAGCCAAACGCTCCGTGTTATACTTCATTTTATATTTGACGAATTTATCATTCATCATTTATACTTCATCGTTTGAAAAAACATCCTTTTCGATATTATCAAAAATAAGCCTGTTACCTTAGCCGTTAAATAAGCGTCTAAAAACTATCAATCAGTACGCTTAAAAATAATACAATGAAATTAGTAAAATTATCGCTCCTTTGTTTAGCCTTATCTTTCTCCTCTTGTTCTCCACAACAGCTACAAGATGCTTTAGGTACGGTCTTAGATAGTGGCGTTTTAACCGACGGTGAAGTTTCTTCTGGTTTAAAACAAGCTTTAGAAATAGGGATTGGTAAAGGGTCTGACCAACTATCTGCATTGGATGGTTATTTCAAAAGTCCTTACAAAATTCTCTTACCACCAGAAGCTAGAAAGATTACAGATAAATTGCAAAAAGTACCAGGCTTTGCTCAAATAGAAAACGTGTTATTAGAAAAAATCAATCGAGGCGCTGAAGATGCGGCTAAAAAAGCCAAGCCTATTTTTGTCGATGCCATCAAACAAATATCTTTTGAAGATGCGACGACTATTTTATTAGGTGCAGATGATGCGGCAACGGGCTATTTAAATGATAAAACCAATGCACAATTATATGCTGCTTTTAATCCTGTTATCATCAATTCTTTAGATAAAT
>CAZXYA010000359.1:3748-9925 GCA_964644655.1 uncultured Saprospiraceae bacterium
AATGCACAATTATATGCTGCTTTTAATCCTGTTATCATCAATTCTTTAGATAAATTTAATGCTAGGAAATATTGGAGTGATGCGGTTACGGCCTATAATAAAATACCTTTTGTGCAAAAAGCAGACCCTAGTTTGGATAATTATGTGACGACACAGGCATTGAACGGTCTATTTTCTATGGTGGCAAAAGAAGAGGTAAATATTCGAAAAAATGTATCCGCTCGAACTTCGGATTTATTGAGGAAAGTTTTTGCTAAGCAGGATAAATAGGTAATGGGTATCAGGTGTCAGTCAGTCAGGCTAGACTTATATTAAAAAGAAGAGGTAATCGACACAGAATCTCTGTAAAGCGCATAACCTGAAAAAATACCCAAGCCATTTTCAATATTAGAATAAACACTAATAGGTTCTACAAAAGGGCGGTCTTTATTGGCAATTTGACGAGAAAGGGAAGTATGATATAGGTAATAATCCTTAGAGACCGTTCTTAATTCTCCTACTACTTTCCCTTGGCTTTCCTCATTATCAAAGCTTAATAAGGAATAAAAGGTTAAGGTTGCTTTCTGCCCATCAAAGTTTTCATCCGTAAATAAAACGCCACCATCTTCAAAATGAAAAATAACAGGCGGATTATTTTCATCACTTTCTAGAGGTATTAATGGGCTTAATTCTTTAGCGCCTGTTCTACTAGTACTGCTAGTATTAAGAATGCCATCTATTGGCGTATTGTCTGCTTCCGAATCCTCTTGATTGAATAAACTTAAGTGATAATAGTCTTGTGCGCCAATTGGATCGGTAAAATGAACATCTACTGATACCTTGTATATTTTCTCCGCTGCTGTTCCAAAAATCTCAATCGTGTCCATTTCAATCGCTGTCAAGGCAACAGGCAATGGAACTATATCTTCCGCAATAATTATAGGTTTGTCTGGTACTTCTACTTGCAAACGATAGGCTTTACCACTTTCTGGTACTAATTGCTTAGATTCGTAAAAAGGGGTGTGGAAATTATTTAAAGTTAATTTATCTAATTCGTTTCCTTGGGCAGATAGAATATGTACAACTGCATTATTCACAAATTCATCTGCCTCATTAGTCAAAATATTTCTACTTTTAGTAAGGGTGACTTTGAATGGCTCGCCTGGTGCAAAATTACTGGTAACAACGATTTGTGGTTCTTGAATGGCTATATCTAAATCGACTGGCTCTTCGCAGGAGGTTGCAAAGAAAGCCCCAAAAGTTAATAGGAGAAGTATCCGATTTAAAGGATGGGATTTCATCAATTTAGTTGAATTTTTATAGAGGCTTTATCAAAAAATGGGAAGTATAGATTTTCCTTTTCTCAAAACAAAAATAATATTTATTAGTAGTTGATAATTAATCTTTTACAAATAAACCTACCTTGATTTGACAAACTTGAATCTGCATTCAAGCATTTACAGTACAGTCTCTGTTTTTATACAGTCTCTTTCTAAAAGGTGCTATTAAGCAAAAATACAATTTTATTTAATATAATGTTGAATTTTAACGTCTTTACCAATTTTCAAAATCGAATCGAATAATTCAAAGAAGGCGTAATGGGCAATAAACTCACGCTAACAAATTCTTTATCCCCACTTCCATCCGCTTTTTCTCGCAAACGATAATATAATGGATTCTTACGATTGTAAATATTATAAATTCCCACTTTTAGGAATTGTTGTAAACGACCTTTGCCTAATTCTAGATTCAAGCCGACATCCAAATGATGGTTTGCGGGCAATCTAAAACTATTCTTATCCCCGACGCTCAATACCGTTACAGGAGAAAATAAATTAGAAGACGAAAAAGTATATTCCCCTGTTGGTAAAGTAGTGGGCATCCCTGTTTCATAAACCCAATTGGCACTAAGGGTCATCCGATCAGTCCATTGATAAGTCGCTGCTATTTTAAAACTATGTGGTCGATCAAATTTGAAGTTAAAAGATTCTCCAAAATTAACCGCTTCAAATTGTCGCTTTGTTCTTGAAAACGTATAGCTCGTCCAACCTTGCAATCGACCACTTGTCTTTTTTAATGACCCTTCTATGCCATAGCTCTTTCCTTTGCCTGTTGTCACTTTATTCTCCCAATTACTAGCATCTAGTACCAGCGATTCTATCAAAAAACTACTTCCTTCTTGGTAAGTAATTAGATTTTTCATGCTTTTATAATAAGCGGCTCCTTCAATCATCCATTTTTTATGGATCATCTTTTGATACCCTACTGTGCCTTGCCAAGCTGATTGTGGTCTAACATTGGCGGTAGCAGGCACCCACAAGTCAGTCGGCAAACCAATGCCACTAGTTGTTAGTAAGTGCAAATTTTGCATCATTTTACCAATAGAAGCCTTCCATAAAGTGGATTTATTATACTTATAACTTAAAGAAATCCTTGGCTGGAAAGAAAAATAACGTTTTGATTGTACCTTAATTAAGGTACTTCTAAAACCCAAGTTTCCTTTTAGTTTAGGTGATAGCGTGATATTATCTTCTACATAAAAAGCATATTCTTGAGAATTAACGGTATTATTTATAGAAATCAATGAATCTAAGGTATATCGGTCATTCACCCCGACTACCGAATTATGGTCCAAGGTAAAAGCGCCCGGTTTAAAAGTATGATTAATAAATTCTGCCCCAAATTTTAAGTAATGTTTTGTAGAAGGAATAAAGTCAAAATCAATTTTTACCGATTTATCAGCGATACTAGAATTGTACAAATTATAGAATAAATTATCTTGAATAGTTTCCGTTTCTTCTTGACTAGTAGGTAGAATCGTTTCTTCGTATAATTCTTCGGACTGAAACCAAAATTTACTGAAATTCAAGGTTGTATTAGCAAATAGCCGATCGGAAAATAAATGATTCCAACGCAACACGCCTATCGTATTGCCCCAATCCAAATCTTGATTATGTGCAATGGTGCTAAAATCAATTCCATCAATTGTGGAACGATTGGCATCTCCAAAACGATCATTTCCATGATATATACTCAAGAACACCTGATCTTTCTCTCCTAGATAAAAATTTACTTTTCCATTTAGATCAGAAAATGTATGCGTCGTATTTCCTCTATCGCCTTTCTTTTCTTTTAATTGGCGGCTAATTGGTTTAAGAAAAAGATCAAAAATGGAACGCCTAGCAGAAAAAAAGAAAGAACTTTTATCTTTTATAATCGGACCTTCAATCGCTGCTTTTACAGCAATCAATCCAATAGAGGCTTCGCCAGAAATATGTTTCTGATTCCCTTCTTTGGTTCTTACATCCAAAACAGAAGATAATCGACCGCCAAATCTAGCAGGAAAATTACCTTTGTATAGTTGGGCTCGTTTGATGGCACTACTATTAAAAATGGAAAAAAGCCCGCCTAAATGAGTTGGATGATATACCCGAACACCGTCTAATAAAATCAAATTTTGGTCAGCACTACCCCCTCGGATATTCAATCCACCAAAACCATCCGTTCCAGACTGTACACCTGGCAATAAATTAACGGTGCGCAATAAATCCGTTTCTCCTCCTAGAGCAGCTAATTTTGACATTTGAGAAGTTGGTACGGTTGTTCCATTTTCAAAAATAGGAATGGTATTCGTCAAGAGCCCTTTAGAAGTAACGACTACTTCATTTAAAGTTAAGGAAGGTTTTAAGTCTATACTTAAACTTGTGTTTTTCTTTAAATTAATTCTTTTAGATTTTGTGCTATATCCCAAAAAAGAAAAATTTAATTGTTGCACGCCTCTAGGTAAGGTGATGCTAAAAAAACCATATTCGTTGGAGGCTATTCCCTTCTGGGTAGATGTTTCAATGATATTAGCCCCAATTAAGCGTTCGCCAGTTTCGGTATCTTTTATATAACCACTAATCGTATGAAACTTAGTGACTTTTCTTTTATAGAATATGACTCCTTCCTCTGTCCATCTATATTGAACTGCTGATTCTATCAGAATATCATCTAAAATTGTCCTTATAGGGGCTTGTTTATAAGAGGTCGTTATATTTCGATCGGGAATAATATTTCCACTAAAAGTGAATCCGATATTGATTTGTTGACTTAATTGAAAAAGGGCTTTTTTTAAAGGTAGGTTGCTAGTGTTAAAATCAACTTTCTGCTCCAAAATGGATTGTCCAAATCCAATAACGGAAAGGCAGATAAAAAATGTTAGGTAAATAACTTTTTTCATTCGTTGTTTAACGCAGTTAATAAAAATTAGTTAAGAGTTTTGAATCAAAGCATGAAAAAAAGCCTTACCATTCAAAAAATGGTAAGGCTTTTTTAGAAGCTACTTAAAAATTATATGGATATAAGTACTCAGACATAATTAGTTTTAATTTTCAGACAGGATTACAAGATTTACATGATTTTGATTTTCAATGAGTTAAATCCTGTCAATCCTGAAATCCTGTCAAAAGAAATATAAAGATAATTTTGTCCAGCTACTTATATTAGTTACAAGAACCATTTAATTGATAATATTTTGAATGAATTTCTTTCAATCGTATGGATGGAAACGCTAATTCTACCTTCTTTAGTATCGCTTTTGGTGTATTTTTAACTAAACTAGAATTAAACGGACAATCCCCTAGCTTTTCTTGGTCAAAATCTATTGCTACCCCAAAATTGGTTGCTAAATAAGTGGCTATTTCCGAAAGCGGTTTATCTTCAAAGTTTAATTGTTTAGCTTTCCAAGCTGTTGTTGTCCAATCTAGTGCTTGAATATCACTTAATGTTGCATTGGTATGATTTAAAACAATCTTATCATTCCCTTTTAAGATAGTTGGTGCTTGTGTTTTAGCAGTTGTAAAGGCTACTTTTCCTTCTTCAACTTCAATGATAGTGCTCGTTTCTTCTGGATAAGCTCTAACATTAAAAGCTGTTCCTAAAACCTTTACTTCGCTATTGGGCATTTGAACAATGAATGGTTGATTTGCTTTTTTAGCAACTTGAAAATAAGCTTCCCCCGTCAATTGTACAATTCGTTCTTTGCCATCAAAAGTTGTAGGAAAAGACACTTCACTATGCTTATTAACCCAAATAGTAGATCCGTCGGGCAGCGTCACATTTTCTATGATGGTATCTGTGGTTACCAATTGTTGAATCGAAGAGGAGTTATTGACAAAAATATTGAAGAGAAACCCACAAATTACTAATACAATTGCTGCTGCTGCAATTCGTCCAAAAAACCATTGTTTACGATTAATGTCAACAACCTTGGTTGATACGGACATCGCTTTGTCTTGAGCAATTCGTGCTTTAAATTCGGATAAACCTAGCGCTACATTAGGTTCGTAGTCATTCTTGTAATTTTTGCTAACCTCCCAAAGTTGTTCCAGAGGAGCATTGTCTTCGTTATGTTGCATCCAGTTTTTATGCATTTTAATCTACTGATGGTTGTCTTTTGTGAAATTGACTTATTGCTTGAATTACCGCAAAGTAATTTAGGATAAGTCGATAGTTACCTTTCTACAATTTTTCTATTAAATGCAATTTTGAAATCAAAGTTAAAGGCTTTCTCTCTTTAAAGAAAGGGAGAACTTTAGCTTTGTATTATGAATGACACGAAATTTTGACTTTACCCCTATAAATGACACGAAATTTCAATATCAAATTCAAATTAGCCGAAATCTCGTTGCCCTTACTAACTATTAAGTACAAAATGTAAAATTATTTTTAGAGCGCTCCCAACTGGCATTAAATGAATTAGTAAAATTAATAATATCATTTTTATCTGATCATCTATTGATAGAAATATAGCGATTTTTGTTATGAGAAATATATTAACCCTGTCACACTTCCGTAAAATAATATTTTAAAAAACTATCAAAAGCAATATAATTAAAGCAATAATAATCTATTTATAAAATATAATACTAAAAAAATAATGGAAGGAAAACCAAAGCTAACTGCTTGAAAACTAATTGGTTTACTAAATACGACCATACTAAGCACAAATGAAATTCAGCATTCCCCTTGCGTCCTATTGATATTCCCCTTAAATTGCACAAAAATTCGAGTAACATATTACAATTTTCCCTACCCTACTGTACAACATCCAATCCCACAACATAGCATATCCTAAATACAGAAAAAAACATTTAGTCTCACTAAAGCTAACGAATGGTTAATTATTTACTTTCTAGTCAAGCCGAGAATATGCTA
>CAZXYA010000360.1:0-9848 GCA_964644655.1 uncultured Saprospiraceae bacterium
GTTTTATAACACGGATTATTTTTAACACAGATGGCTTTTAACACGGATTTTGGTTTTATAACACGGATTATTTTTAACACAGATGGCTTCTAACATGGATTTTGGTTTTTCCACTAGACTAAATAACTGATGTTACGCAAAAAATCCGAAGGATTTGAATTTGAATAGCCACCGATAGCATCGGTGGTTGGGATTAAATGGAACACCCCAACTGCGAAGTAGTTGAACTACGTTGTAGTTCCGGGCTTCCTGCAAAATCTTAAATCCCCAGCATTTCCTGCCTACTGGCAGGCAGGTATACTGGGCTATTCAGGCTTGACTACTTCGTAGTCGCTAAGTGCGTAACATCAGTTAATAATACTCAGGTATTCTCCTTTTACACAAAATTTAATTCAACGATCTTATTAAAAAACACCCTGTTGAATCCTTTGAAACGGTTCAAAAATTACTTTACATTTTGAAATTACAACTTATTGATTTTCAGTAATGGTTTTAATTTTAATTGTCATTTTAATTTTAATTCATTCCTTTTCTTTTCTAATTTTTACTACCTTCCCAACTCAAAACAAAAGTTAAAGGTTAACTCTTTTAAATCATGTTACACCTATTTAAATATCGCTTCTTTCTTTGTTGTTTACTCTTTATCTGTGTCACTTGTAAAAATGAGTCCAGGCAAGTGTCTTCAAAATATGTCAATTGGGCAGCCTATTTAGGCGATAAGCAATCCAGTCAATTTACCCCTTTAACCCAAATCAATAAAAAAAATGTCAAAAACTTAAAGGTGGCTTGGGAATACCATGCTGGAGATCCAGATACCATCAAAAATCGAACCCAAATCCAATGCAATCCATTAATCATTGATGGCATTTTATATGGCAGTTCGCCAAAGCTTAAGTTTTTTGCCTTAGACGCTAAAACAGGCAAAGCATTATGGAAATTTGACCCTTATGCAGCCAACGAATACAAGGCGTTTGGTATGGGTGTAAATCGAGGTTTGACTTACTGGACAAATGGTAACGAACAACGATTATTAGTGACTGCCGGCCCTTTTATTTATGCAATTAATGCTAAAGATGGCACGCTATTTCAAGATTTCGGAGAAAATGGTAAGGTTGATTTACATGATGGGTTAGGGCGAAATGTACAAGATTTATTCATTAACTCTAATACGCCTGGCATTGTCTATAAAGACAAGTTAATTATGGGTGGTCGAGTTTCTGAATCAGGTGGTGCAGGGTCAGTCCCAGGGCATATTCGAGCCTATAATGTAAAAACAGGGGTTCAAGAATGGATTTTTCATACCATTCCTCAACCTGGCGAATATGGTTATGAAACTTGGCCTGCGGGTGCTTGGCAATATGCAGGCGGTGCAAACGCTTGGGCAGGATTTTCTCTAGATGAAAAGCGAGGTATTCTTTTTGCACCAACAGGTTCTGCTTCTTTTGATTTTTATGGTGGTGACCGAATCGGAGAGAATTTATTTGCCAATAGTTTAATCGCTCTAGATGCGGAAACAGGTAAAAGAAAATGGCATTTTCAAACCGTACATCATGATATTTGGGATAGAGATTTGCCAGCGCCTCCAAATTTGGTTACCGTCACGCATGAAGGCAAAAAAATTGAAGCTGTTGCACAAATCACCAAATCTTCTCATATCTTTTTATTTGATAGAGTCACAGGTGAACCACTTTTTCCAATAGAAGAAGTCCCTACTCCACCTTCTCCTTTAACAGGTGAAGCAGCTTGGCCTACGCAACCCATTCCAATTAAACCACCTCAATTTTCTAGAAATAGAGTTAGAGAAAAAGACTTAACTACTCGAACACCAGCCGCTTATGAATATGCCAAAAAACTTTGGGATAAAGCAAACGAAGGTCCACATTTTATGCCGTTAACTGAGGAGGGTGCATTTGTTTTTCCAGGTTTAGATGGCGGTGGAGAATGGGGCGGTGCAGCTTTTGAGCCTGCTTCGGGTAATTTAATTGTGAATGCTAGTGAAATGCCTTGGTTATTATCTCTAAAAAAGGCAGCCGCTATTGGGGAAGGGAATATTTCAAAAGGTAAAAGTATTTATAATGCCTTCTGTTTATCTTGTCATGGAAAGGATTTGCAAGGGGGCGATATGTTTGGAGCAGTCCCCTCTTTGAAAAATTTAAAAGAACGGCTGGATAATAAAGCAATAGTCAGCCTATTAAAAAATGGAAAAGGCGCAATGCCTTCTTTTGCTTTTTTGCCTGATGACCAAGTAAGTGCCATTACTGCTTTTTTATTGGAGACAGAAGATGGGGAGAAAGTGGAAATCGCAGAAAATGATACTTGGCCCTATCCTTATTATTTTAACGGCTATACTCGATTTCAAGACCAAGAGGGTTATCCTGCCATTACCCCACCTTGGGGCACTTTGAATGCGATTAACTTAAATACAGGAACAATTAGTTGGAAGGTTACGCTTGGGGAATATCCTGAATTAATGAAAGAAGGAATAGAACCAACGGGGTCAGAAAGTTATGGTGGTCCTGTGGTTAGTGCAAGTGGATTAATTTTTATAGCGGGTACATTGGATGAAAAATTTAGAGTTTTTGATAGTGCTAATGGAGATTTATTATTTGAAACGATGCTGCCCGCAGCAGGTTTTGCAACTCCTGCTGTTTATGCTATTGATGGACAACAATATGTAGTTATCGCTTGTGGTGGTGGAAAATTAGGTAAAAAATCTGGTGATGCTTATGTTGCTTTTTCTTTGTAGTAGCTACTTTATAATTAAATTCAAGTGTAAAATATGAAAAAGTTGATTCATTTTATTATGGCTATTTTCTACTTATCCTTCCATGGGTGTTCTACCTCTAATGAAACGAGAACTACTTCCGAAAAACCAAATATTGTTTTTCTATTTGCAGATGATATGACCTATACTGTCATTAATGCCTTAGGAAATAATGAGATTCAGACCCCCAATTTAGATAGACTAGTTAATAATGGAACAACCTTTACCAATGCCTATAATATGGGCGCATGGAATGGGGCAGTCTGTGCCGCATCAAGAGCGATGATGATTTCTGGCAGGTATATTTGGGATGCTTATGAGTTTAGAAAAAAATGGGGTAAAAAAGATACCATTCATTATCACCAAAGTTGGGGCAAAATAATGGAACGAGCAGGATACGATACTTATATGACCGGCAAATGGCATGTGGATGCACCAGCAAATAAGGTCTTTCAAAATGTAAAACACATTCGACCAGGCATGCCAGGAGATGAGTGGGACCATAACAAAATGGTGCGTCAATTTAATCAAGTAGTTGGTAGGAAAGAAGTCAATGGCAAGTTAGTTGCTGCAGCAGATGTCATGCCCATTGGCTATAATCGTCCCAAAGATAAAAATGATACTTCTTGGTCACCTGTTGCCCCTAAGCATGGTGGTTTTTGGGAAGGCGGCAAACATTGGAGTGAAGTACTAAAAGAAGACGCTTTAGGCTTTATTGAGGAAGCCCGAAATAAAGACAATCCATTTTTTATGTATTTAGCTTTTAATGCACCACATGACCCAAGGCAAGCCCCACAAGCTTACATTGATAAATATCCATTAGAAAATATTGCTTTACCCAAAAGTTGGTTGCCTGAATACCCAAATAAAGAAGCTATTGGCAATGGGGTGGATTTAAGAGATGAAGCCCTTGCTCCATTTCCTAGAACGGAATACGCCATCAAAAAACACATTCAAGAATATTATGCCATTATTACCCATTTGGACGCACAAATAGGTGAAATTTTAACTGCTTTAGCAGCCTCTGGAAAAATGGACAATACTTATATTTTCTTTACGACTGACCACGGTTTAGCTATGGGCAAACACGGGTTATTAGGCAAACAAAGTTTATATGACCACAGTATCCGACCACCTTTAATGGTTATGGGGCCTGATATTCCTCAAGGGCAAAAGGTGCAAAATGATATTTATTTGCAAGACATCATGGCAACCAGTTTAGAATTAGCTTCCATTGATAAACCTGAATATGTGGATTTTAACAGTTTTTTAGCACAGGCGAAAGGTACTACAACAGAAGGGAACTATCAGGCAGTTTATGGTGGGTACATAAAAGTTCAGCGAATGATTCGGAAAGATGGTTTTAAATTAATTTTTTATCCAAAAATCAATAAATTGCTTTTATTTGATTTAAAAAATGACCCAGAAGAAATGAAAGATTTATCCGAATCCAACCCTAGTAAGGTACAGACTTTATTTAAGGATTTAATTGCCTTGCAAAAAACAATGAAGGATAAACTAGATTTACAGCCTTATTATGATGCTTTGTATATGGATTAAATCCCAAGGTTGTATTGTGCAACAATTCATCTTTCATCATTCATAGTTCATCATTCAATAAAATTCCCTTACCTTCACTAAAATAATTTAAATCTTACATTTATGAATCTATTACTAAGTTTAATCATTGCCCTTATTATCGTTTTACACATTTATTTTATTTGGTTAGAAATGTTCGCTTGGACGACACATGGTAAAAAGGCATTTAAAGGAATGCCTGCCGAACTATTTGAGCAAACAAAGGCTATGGCTGCCAATCAAGGATTGTATAATGGTTTCTTAGTAGCTGGCTTGGTTTGGTCTTTTTTGATAGAGGATATTAATTGGAGTGAAAATATCGCTATCTTCTTCTTGGGTTGTATTGCCGTAGCAGGAATTTATGGGGCAATGACGGTGCAAAGGAGCATTTTTTATATTCAGGGATTACCTGCTATTATTGCTATTGTGTTGATTTTGACCAACTAAATTTATCTTTTTAGTAAGTTTTTACTAAAAAAATAAAAAATATTTACTTAAATTTATGTGGAATCATTACTTTTAAAAATAAATCATTTAATTCATTGATTATCAATTAATTATACAATTAAATGGTTTTTAATTGTATGATTCATAAAAATTAAAAAATACTTAAATAATTGAAAAACAAGCACTTAATTATTGTAGAGAATACCTATACAAAAGCATTAACATTAAAACAATTTATAATTTTTTAAATATTTAATAAAAAATCTTTGCATAATTGAAAATGATTACTATCTTTGTAGTGTAATTAAATAGAAATATAAAATTTGTTTATTTATAAGACCAAAAATCCCACAACTTTTGGTCCATTGAAATCAAAAATCTTTCTAATCCCACATCTAAGAAATCCCACATCTCTTAGTTTTAGAAAAATTTGATTCAAAAACTATCTTTCCCACTCGCATCCTATAGTTATTTTTAACTAAATTCCATCTTTGTAACAATTATCCTAAATTTTAACATTTTCATCAAATTTCCTTTTGGAGATTTTTATCAAAAAATGCTAAAAATTTAGAAATGAAGTCACTTTTTACAACTTTACTATTAGCACTAACGACACTACTTTCTGCACAAACTGTTTCTTTTGAACCTGCAACATCTTTAATGGATGATAATGCAACTGCTTCTATTGATGGTACAATTTTTGCCGAAGAAGCTAATTTTGAAACAAGCAACGAATTCAACTTAGATTTTGAAACAGATGCTTATTATGGTGATATTGTTATCAGCTATAATTTAAATACTGCTGCAAATGTAAAATTAGAAGTTGAAAAAGAAGGTGCAAAAGTTATCTCTCTTGTAGATGCTACTCAATCAACTGGTTCTCAAGAAGTCCTTTGGGATGAAAATTTAGAAACAGGTACCTACACAATTAGATTAATCGTTGGAACAAAAGTACAAACTAAGACAATCAATTTGTCTTTATAAAATATATACTCATAATACGGAATTAACGAATCTACAGAATTAATCAACACCTAAAGTTCTCACTAAATAAACTTTAAAAGTCAACGAAACAAGAAAACTAAAATTGGTTTTCGCTATTACCACCACACTTTGAAACCTATTTCTCATACACTATAAGTCGAGAACACCCTTAAAAAATAAAAGCACTTTTCCATATTGGGAAAGTGCTTTTTTGTTTCCTTCTATATTGGAAAGACAACCGTCAGAAGGGAAATTTACTAAATCGCATTTTTTTATTTTTAGATTAATCTAAAAATAAATTTTGTCTATTCTAATTATTTCCCTACATTTACCCTAACAAAATAATGGGTTATGGAAAATTTTTTAAATATATTACAAGATGAGTGGGCAATTCGCGCTTTATTAGCCTCTTCTATGGTAGGTTTAATGTGTGGTGTTTTAGGTTGTTTTATTGTCTTGCGTAATATGGCATTGATTGGGGATGCATTGGCACATGCCATTTTACCAGGGGTTGTAGTCGCTTTTATTATTGTGGGGTATAGTGCGCTTGGTTTCTTTGTCGGTTCTGTCATAGCAGGATTATTGACGGCGGCAGGCATTACTTGGATACAACATAATGTTAAGACCAAAAATGATGCGGCCATTGGTATAGTTTTTACCGCTATGTTTGCCCTTGGCGTTATTGGTATTTCGGGTGTATCTAGAGAGGGGGTACATTTAGATTTAAAGGATTTTCTAATCGGGAATGTTTTAGGCGTATCTAATGAAGACCTATACTTAATGGCAGCAGTTACCATTTATGTTTTAGTATCTATTAAAGTATTTTATCGGTATTTGTTCGCCACAACATTCCAAGAAGTGGTTGCCCAAACTATGGGTATTTCTGTTAAGATGATTCATTATTTTTTAATGTTGATGCTTTCTTTTGCTGTCGTAGCTTCTATAGGAACCGTTGGCGTTATACTCGTCGTAGCAATGTTGATTACACCAGCTTCTACTGCCTTACTCCTTTCAGATAGATTACAAAATGTCATCGTTATTTCGGGATTCATTGGTCTATTTGCTTCCATCTTTGGCTTATTAATCGCCATTATTATCGATGCCCCTCCTGGCCCAGTAATGGCTGTAGTAGCCACGTTATTTTATTTGATAGCTGTATTCTTCTCTCCTAACAAAGGGTTAATCTTCAAATTTTTTCAAAAAAGAAAATTACAAAGGCGTATTCATGTCGAGGATATTCTAAAACAAGGTTTAAAATTAGAGAAAAAAGGGGAGTTTACTTTTATTAAATTAAAAGGAAAATTAGGCCTTTCTAAAAATAGTTTAACTAAATATTTGCAGCAATTATCCACGCAACAATTCCTTTCTCGAAAAGGTAATCAGATTAGTTTGTCTCAAAGAGGTAAGGATGAAGCCTTGCGTTTAGTGCGGGCACATCGGCTATGGGAAACTTATTTGGTGAATCAAATTGGCTTATCTGCGGAACAAATCCATGAAGATGCAGAAAAATATGAACACCTTTTATCAGAAGAAATTTTGGATGAAGTGGATGCTACTTTGGGTTTTCCGACTGAAGACCCACATGGTTCTCCAATTCCTTCTAAAATAGGTTTCCCCGATTTTGCTTTGAGTAATCTAAAAATCAATCAGTTTGCGGTCATTGCTCAAAAACAAGTTAACGAAACCATTAGTACTCAACTTTGGAAATTGGGTTTAATGCCAGATAGTCGATTTAAAGTAGGTAGAAAAAATAAGGAGCTGATTTTTATTGAAGTGAATGGGAAAGAAGTTATTATTCCTGAGGTTTTGGCGCAAAAGGTGAATGTTGGGACTGTGATTAGCTGATTGAACGTGGATTTTAATTTCTACTAATGCTTGCCCAACAGATTTTATTGCCCAACGGATTTTAGGCAAAAAATATATTATTCGTTTAGCGGTAAATTATCCTACTTTATCGGAAAATAGCCCGCCTTTCTCTTTTCTTTATCGCTAAAAATAAAGATGACATCTATCTTTGAGTCATTATTTAACCCGATAAAGAAGAATTATGAAAAATTTAGTTATTAATGGTGCTTTACTTTTATTTGCTTTCACAATTTGTAGTTTCCAAACACCGAATCCAACTGTCCAGGAGATATTTCAAGAAGCTTTGAATATTGAGGCTTTGGTAATTCATTTAGCAAAAGATGCCGATGGAGATCTATTACCATTAACCATGACTACAGATGGTCTTTTGTCTGAGGATATTCAACTTTCCTTAAATGGTAAAGTCATTTCGGTGGTGAATAATGCTATTGATACACCGACAGCATCTGCTCCTAACTTACAATTAAAAGAAATGAAACTAAAAGGTAAAAAGTCTTATTTGTTATTTCAATATGGCGAAAAAAGCATTAAAATTAGGCTCAAAAATGATGGTGGAGATTGGGTGGCAAAAACCATAAATGTAAAATGGAAAAATAATATTAGTTTTCAAACTGTTTCTACTTCAGAAACCCATTTTTAATCAAGTTTTTTGAACCCTTAAGTACTATGACATAAATAGTCTAACACCTTTTTGCCACATAGGTCACAATAGTATTTTCACAACTTGTCCCGCATTTTTATCGGGATAGTGAACATAGTTTTAAGTATCAATTAGTTGATTTTTAGTGTTTAAAACTATGCTTTCTATGTGTTTTTCTCTATATGACTATGTGGTAAAAGTTGTTATCCTAATTTTGTCTGACTACTTACATCCGTTATTTCCAAAAATCTAAATTTCGTTTTTGGAAATAATTTTTGAATACTTCGTCTTAAAATGGATTTTAAACTTACAAAATCAGATATATACGTACTCCTACTCTACTTTGCGTTTGCCTTTCCAATAAACTGGTTTGATTATGCAGATTATGATAATAAAATGGATTTAGTCTATGAGACGCTTTTAGGCATTTCCACAGATTTAATTTGTATTTATGTTATTTTATTTGTGTTTTTTCCCAAGTTTTTTCCTAAAAGACAATTTGTAAGTTTATTGGCCAGTTCGATTGTTTTTTTAATACTCTATGGTATAATTTACATTAATATTTTTTGCCTTTTTAATCAATGCAAAAACCCAATGAGTATGGCAGCCATATATCAGGGTTTAGTCTTTGTTACGGAAAGTTTTACCATTCCCGGTATTTTCCTTTTAGGCAAAAAGTTATATGAAATGCAAACGCATTTCCTAAAAATGGAAAAAGAGAAAAAAGAAAGTGAGTTGCTTAGACTAAGTTCACAAATTGACCCTCATTTTTTATTTAATAATTTAAATACTGTTGACTCCTTAATTGATACCAATCCTGCTACTGCCAAGACCTATCTGAATAAATTAGCGCAGCTATATCGGTATCTCATTTCCACCAAAGACCAAGAAGTGGTAGAATTAGAAGAAGAGATAGCATTTGCTCAAAATTATATTTACCTCATTCAGTCTCGTTTTGGCAATGCTTTTCAATTTGAATTAAATATTGCAGGGATTCATAAAGAACCTACCTTTATTCCACCGGGTGCGCTGCAAACGCTATTAGAAAATATAGTCAAACATAATCAACCTCGACTCAATCAACCCATTAAAAGTAGTATATCCCTCAAAGAACATACCATTGAGGTTAGTAATAATTTAAGTATCAAAACAGAAAATGTAGATTCAACTGGTACGGGTCTGGCAAATCTAAAAGCTCGATACAAACTTTTGGTAGACAAAGAAATCAGTATCACAACGAACGGTTATTTTATTGTAGCCTTGCCATTAATTAAACAAGTAGAGTAGAGAATGATGAACTATAAATGATGCCCTGTCTACCGACAGGTAGAAATTCGTTAAATTGAATAGCGTCTCAACGAAAACAGAGAAGATTTGCTGAAGAATCTATCTAAAATCCGTTAGGAAGCTAATCCATTGGGCGTGTTTTTCCCCAACGGATTAGTTTCCCCAACGGATTTTAGATGCATTATTAAAATAGGCAATCTCCTTTTTTAATCTGACACTCTAATAGGTAAGGAATGAATTAAAATTAAAATGACAATTAAAATTAAAACCACTACTGACAAT
>CAZXYA010000361.1:0-9846 GCA_964644655.1 uncultured Saprospiraceae bacterium
TTTAGCTGCCAAAGGCAGCATTTTTAAAATGTGTACGGTAAAGAGATAAAATAAATAACACAGATGAATAATAACACGGATAGTCCAAGAACTATGAAGTAGTTCAACTACTGTCGTAGTTGTGAGGCTATGTTAATATTATTCTCCGTAGATTCTCATCTACGGCTATTCAAGTTTAAATCCTTCGGATTTTCTGCGTAACATCAGTTACGTAACTATTCAGCATAGCGCTGGGTGCGTAAGGCAAAGGGTTAAAAGCAGAAGTATTATCAAAGAATGGATTGTTTTAATCCTATAATAATTTTTGATTTTCTGTTTACCCCTTTGCTAAACAGTTACCATATTACTATATTTTGTTGACCAAAAATACGTTTTTTTACAAAAAAATCTTTGTGCTAGTCAAAAATAAGTCAACTACTCCGTTACTGCCATTGAAACAGCAACTTCAGGGTATAAAGAACCCATTTGTTTATTTGATTTGTAAATAGGTGATTTTTGCATAAATTTAATATGCAAATAAAAAGAAACATAGAAATAGCTATCCTTCGGCATTTAAAAGCCAAAGAAATCACCATAATCGTTGGTGCTAGATAAGTCGGGAAAACAACCTTATTAAAAGCTATAAAAAGGGATTTAGATGCTACTAATGAAAATACTATTTTCTTTAATTTAGATATACAATCCCATCAGCAATATTTTCAGTCTCAACAAGCCTTTCTACAAAAATTAAAGTTAGAATTTAAAAACCAATCCGCCTTTGTTTTTATTGATGAGATACAACGTAAAGAAAATGCTGGATTATTTTTAAAAGGCTTATATGATAGTGACTTACCCTATAAATTTATTGTTTCAGGTTCTGGAAGTTTAGAACTAAAGGAAAAAATTCAAGAATCTTTGGCTGGTAGAAAACGACTCTTTGAAATGTACCCAGTTACTTTTGAAGAAATGGTACATTTCAAAACAGCTTATAAATATGAAGAGCAACTAGGTCAATTTTTTGAAATAGAAAAAGAAAAAACAGAAGAACTACTAAAAGAATATTTAAATTACGGAGGCTATCCAAGAATTGTAATTGAATCTTCTATAAAAGAAAAAAGAATACTATTAGACGAAATCTTCAGTAGTTATCTGGAGCGGGATATTACCAGTTTATTATCCTTAAATAGACCTGATGCTTTTGTGCTAATGATAAGACTATTGGCAGATAGAGTCGGTTCGCAAATTAGTTTTAGCCAATTGAGTATTGAAACAGGCATCTCTCTACCGACCATCAAAAAATATCTTTGGTACGCTGAAAAGACATTTATTATAAAACGAGTGTTGCCATTCTTTAGAAATGCAAAAAAAGAATTAATCAAATCACCAGAATTATTTTTTGTTGATTTAGGCTTAAGAAATTATGCTATCAATCAATTAGGTCAAATCGGACAACCTTATAATACAGGAATGGTTTTCGAAAACTTCGTTTTTCAACTCTTGAAAGAGCAAGCGACGCTAAATGGTTGGCAAGTGAAATATTGGCGAACAAAAGATAAAGCCAAAGTCGATTTTATAATAGACAAGGGCTATGAACAAATACCAATTGAGGTCAAATATCAACATTTAAAAAATAATAATATTTCCCGTTCTTTTCGCAGTTTTATTGAAAAATACCAGCCAAAACAAGCTTTATTAATCAATTTAAGCAAGAACGAAACAGGTACTATTGGAGAAACTTCGATTAGGATAATTCCTTATTACCAACTTTTAGTAGATAAATTGTGAGGGCTTAGAGCAAAGGGTTTGCCCCTACTCCACCCGAATCACCTCCATCTCCACAGGCAAACAATGCACTTGAGGGCAATCAACACCCAATAAATAATCCTCAATTTCTCCAGAATCTACTTGCCCATAAGGCGTCATAGTATCCCGATGACTCAATCTTAACCGCAGACCTAATAAGCTACCTTGTTGCGCATCATCAGGGACCATTAATTCTATATAAGTTGGAAAAGTTGTAATGCTACTCGTATTGATAATCATTTCATCCGCATCAAATTCACCATTGCCATCCCAATCAATCCAACCTTCTAAATGGGCTATTTCTCCGCTTGTATTATGAACGGTTAGTGGCAAACGAAAGGTCGAACCAGGATGTAAATTTAAACTAGATAAAATAGTCAATCCATCTTCGTCTTCCCCGTCACCATCTGCATTACCGCTAGGGGCGCCATCGGTTTCATCATCTACCATCCCACCTAAAAACAAATCGCTCGTAATAATATGACTTGGACCATTATTTGCTTGGGTCGTTTCATAATTATCGGCACTAGTGCCATTACCCGAATCGGGTAAATCACCATAATCAAATTGGCAAAGTGTTTTTGGAATAATTGCTTCTGTAGAAATAGCAGGACAAGTAGTGCCGCTTCGACTCGCTTTTACGATGTAATCTCCATCCTCTGTTGGCGTAAAAGTATTGACAAAACTGCTAAATGCTAGTATTTCCGAACCACTAGATACTTCATACCAGGTATATAAATCCCAACCAGCATCAGCCGTTAATTGAGGGGGAAATAGTTCATTATAACAAGCAAGCGTATCCCCTGTAATATTGATGGTATTAGTTGGATGGTGTTTAACTGGAAATTGGATGATTTCTTGGCAGTCTCCATTATTATAAGTCACCGTTGCTTCAAAAGTCACATCGCCTGTTAAATTGCAAGCTTCGACTTCAAAAGCAGTTGGGTCATTGATTAATCCTACTGGTGTCCAAGCGATAGTCATGCCATTCGTCGCATCATTCGGAATAATCACTTCCATATCTACACATTCCGTTCCACATGCCAAGGTATCCCCTATGATGCTAAAAGCAGGTGTGCCAGCTCGCCAAATTTCTATCGTTTCTGTATTGGTGCAAGTCCCTGTTCCAGTATTAAATTCCACCTCCCACGGATTATCAATTCCAACACCATCAGGCAAACAAATAGTAACGGTATTCCCAGCTTGGGTAATGGGTGAATTTTGGAAAGGCAAACCTTCTCCTTCCAATCTAAATTCCGAGGTGGCCCAGTTGGTTGGGGAGTTACAACTGCCCATGCGCCAATATTGAGCGCCAATAGGTGTTGGCAAAATATTTTCTTCGATGAAATGTCCATCTGCACCTGTAAAATCTAAACCTGAGTCTGTCCAATTAATCCCATCCTGCGAATATTCTAAGCAATAAGCGGTTCCTCCATAAACTGGAATTTGGGTGGCATTAGTCCATCCAGTAATGAAACCACCACCAACAAATACTTTTGATACGTTTACTGGTTGCGTGTAATTGGCAACCAACCAGCCATTATCATCATCATAAGTACCTTCAGAAACTAAAATATTTCCATTCCCATTGCCGATCGAGTTATCTGTCATAGAAGCATAATTGGTGGAATCTATGTTTAAACCTGGATGTGGAAGTCCATATTCCCCCAAGCCTTCCCAATCAATCGTCAAAGTATAAGGAATGCCTGTTGCGCCAATAATGGAATCACCTTTGACAGATGCAAAATCGCAAATGTCTAGATCAAAACAACTTCCTGCACACATAGTCAATGGTTCATCATAAACCCGCAATGCTTTGCTTGGAATCGTAGAAAAATATTGGCTACTTCGGTCACAGGCACAAGTCGTATTATAAACAACTTCAAATAGCACAGGACAGGAATTATCCAGCGCCACCGTAACTTCTCCTGAAACAGTAATCGAATTACCATCATTGACAGAGAATATTCCATTTTGATTGCCCAATAAGGCATCTATATTGGTATTAATGGATTGATTATCGTCAATGTCTGCATAAAAATTTACGGTATAAGCTTGGTTTATGGCAGCTGGACCATTATGGTTAATCGTATATTCATAATATAATTTCACACTATCTGCATCCGTTGCACAATCAGTAAAAACGCCTAAATCTTCAGTAGCAAACGGTGGATTTAATTCGACATTAACGGCATTATTTAAACTATTTTGTACAAAAACCCCACAACTACTAGGTGGACCGGGGTCACAAGAAACACCATCTACAAAACTTTTAATATCCGTACCTATTCTTATGTCTCCACATTCGGCATCATCTTCCATTGCTGCTTCAAAATTGATAGAAAAAGTACCATAGGCAGTTACTTTAGGAGCATCAAAACAGATTTCTACACTTGTTCCAATAGTTGTTTGGATTACGTTATTTGGCATAAAACCAGCAGGAGAAGTAAAGGCTATTGAACCATCTGTGTAGGTTAATTCGGTAGGTAAGGTAATACACATGCGTACGCTATCACTAGTAGATTTTGTCCCAGTATTAATAGCCGTAATCCCAAAGGTATTCACCGTCCCCATACAATTGAGCATCTCTGGGTCAGAAACCAATAATAATTGCGCATAATCTATGGGGTCAGCGCCATTGATAATAACGCCTGGACTTTCTACAAAACCAGAAGTTATTCGACTATCAGTACAAGGGTCAGCAGCCGTTGTTTCGGTGATTAATTTAGCGCCAGATAAAAACTTGTCGCAGGTAGAAATTGCTTTAAATCTAAAGGCTACTTGATTACTATCTAAGGTCGCATTGGCAGCAGAAACACCTTGCATCCCATCCGCATTAATTTTGCTACTCCATAAAACATCATCGGAATAAGCATAGGTATTGCCAGTAACAACATCGGGTGGCGTGCCTATAGGCGTCCAATTAAGTGGGGCAACTTCTCCTCCAGGATAGGATACTTCCCAAGAATCCGCTAATGGGGTAATACCAGACGGTAATTCAAAAGTGGGTTCTAAATCCAATAATACCAACTGTTTAACATTCTTAACTCGAACATTAAAAATAACCGTATCACATAAGGTCGGATTATTCGGCGGGTCAAACCATTCTGTTTGTAAACCCACTTCACCAGAGATATAACTATAACAAACTTCTGCTGCTCCACAACCAGTTGAAGCGGCTAAGGCTGCCTTGACTTCCTCCGAAGCACAACCAGAAAAAGTACCTACGCAAATAGTAGGAGGGGCATCAGCTGGTTCAGGACAAAATAATAGGGTCGTTCCAACATAAAAAGTAGCACAAGCAGTAGGTGCTAAGGTATTGACAGGTAAAGTAATGGCATAAGTTTTATGAACACTATCATCCGCAATCAAACTATAAGTTAAAGGAATAGGAGTCCCCGTAGTATCTGAATAAACATTCACTAATCGCACACTTGCTGGAATTGACACTGATGCCCCTACGCCTATCGCCATATCATCCATATCAGTATTGCATATTTCTAGGCGTTGAATTTCCTCACTACTACCAGGAGCATCCGATGCTAATAAATTAGCACTTTTATTTTCTATAGTTACGGGATCTAAAGGGTCTCTATTATCCATTAAAATAAACACCGCACTACTACGGTCGGTTTTATTCATTAGAGAATCAAAAGCTAATTCTTCCCAATAATAAATACCTTCAGCAAAACCATATTCGTCACAAATCGAACGGCCTTCTCTGCCCTCATGGTTACAACGATATTGGGTATGTTCAATAGAATTTTTAGTAGCTTCTGCACCTACATAAGACCAATCATAAATTAAATTATATTCCGAAATACCTGTTATATCACTTGGACAAATCATGCACAAATCATAGCTTAATTTGATCGTATCACAATTATCTAAACCAATGCCTAAAGCTGGAACGCCTTGTGCCTGTAAATCAAAAATAACTTTTCCTACATTGTCTGTTTCAAAGGTATCAACTGCACATAGGTTTTCATCATATCCAGCTACCGTATTACAAAACATATTAACAGTAGAATCTACTGAAACATCATAAATCACTCCTAATTTTTCAACCCGCGCATTGGCACAATAAGCTAAAGGTGCTCTTATCATCGCATCCACATCCTTAATATTCATCAATGGTCGATACTCTGAGATGAACCAAGGGTCGCCTATTGGACCAGCTAATTCATTGACTGCAAATTCGTGGGTAACAGTACCACCACAGTCGGTTAAATTCATACGAGTAACCACATCTACTTCCCCTGGGCAATCCAAATAAATAGGACTGAATTCTACGCAAGCATTATCTATATATGTTTGGCAATAAGCAGCATTACCTGCAATCGGGTCATGTTGATACACTCTAAAAGAAGGATAAACCCTAGCGACGTTTGTTGCAGGCGGTGCCATTCCTAAGGCTTCTAAGGCTGCCCTATGTGGGTTTTTAATTAAGGGCGCTCTCCAAGTAAAATGCAGGGTATCTCCTACGGCAATATTATAAGCTGCAATCATTTCATCCAAACAATCGCCTCCTGTAAAATGGGCATTACTAGCTCCGCATGCCTCTATTTTATCGTAATTCCATAAATATAAACTCATGGTATTATTATCAGCATAATCACTAGAAGAATTATGACTTTCCACAAAGTCAATATTACTCCAAGGGGTGTTGTCAATATAACTCCATACGCCTCCATAAATAGTAACATCATCTGTTTGACAACCAGCTAAGGCATCTAAATCTACATCGACTTTAGTCCCACCAACTTTAGCAATAGCAAATTCATCCAAAATGGCATTATGGGCATCCATCGTCAATTCTAATTTTTCAATATCATCCGCAGCAGTACTCCCATTTTCCAAAAAACTCCAGCTGGCCCGCCAATTACTTAAATTTTGTAAAGCTAAAGTATCTACAATAACAAAATAGTCTTGATGCAGTAAAGTATCTCCAGGCATAAAACGAGTTAAATTAATAGTGTCCTCTGCTATTAATAAACTCTCCCTAGTATGGCGAGTCGTCATTGTTTTATCGGTATAACCAAAGTTGGCCCGTTCCGTTCGTACATGTCTATTTTGCACAATACAATCACAATTGGTACAGTTAGGGTCTGCTCGGAAAGTAACCGTACGGCAAGCTTTTAGAATATCGCAACCCCCACTACAATCGGAACAGCTAGAGATGACTTGCTGCTGTGCCGTAAAATATCCCACAGGACTACAGATACAAGAATCCATTGTAACGGAATATTTATAACAGACATTGGTCGCATCTGAACCTCCATTAATCACTAAGCGTGCAGAATTTTGGTCAGGTTTGGTCATCGTTGCCGAACCAATTGCTGTATAGGTCAAACCATCATCTATAGATAAACTGTCAGAATCGGCAACAAACTGTATGTCTTTTGAAAATTTGGGGTCTCCTGCAAATAATACATTCAATGAGTTGGTCGCTCCACTTGGACAATCGTCGATGTTTTCTTTTTCAAAAGTATAACAAAAAGTAACTTCTAAAGCAGAGGAGTCAGCAGCAACAGTATTGGTGTTATCACTATAAGTGCCAAAGTCGTAGCCAAAGATCCCAGAACTTCCAAATTGAGCTTCGGTAGGATTAGATACACTAGCTGTTCCATAGACCAAATTAAACATATCGGGAGTTGGAAAATCTTTAAAGGTGTTCCCACAATTAGTTTTTGCATCCACATAAAATTGGATGTCTTTGCAGCTAATATTTACACAATCTTCACTAGCGGCAATGCCACAGACAACGCCAATTTCTACAACTGCACTAATACTATTCCCCCCTTGTAAATCATCATAAAAACCATCACTATCATAATCAACTAAGCCCAAGGTGGTCAAGGTATTTTGGGTAAAATCTATATTAATATCATCGCCTACCCAACTGTATAGAGAGTCAGGTAAGGTAATTCCATTGACAATTACTCCAACAACATCCAAATTGGGTTTGGCACAAGTCTGAAAACCAATTGTTAAGTCTTCATACACCGTTGCGTCCGTATCTATATTTGGGTTATCCATCGTTAGGCTGACCATTGCTGGATTCCCACAAATTTCTGCCCCTCCTGTATTTAAAGATACCGTCGCTGTTGGCATTAATGCGCCTGTTGGCTGAATTAACAAAATAGAATTTTGAGCTGATTGCTCACAAGTCTCCCCATTACAACCAAAACTTGCTCGATATTGAAAAGGAATTTGCGTAGTACTTGGGCATTGGGCGATGCTATAACAAACCTCAAAGGTGGCGATTTCATTGGTATTCATCTGGGCATCCGCAGGATTCGCTAGTGCATTACCTATAAAATAAGTTCCATCAATATTTACAGAAGTAGTCAAAGTAGCAGCATCAAACATTATATCTCCTACTGGAATGGCAATATTATTTGCTTCAATTGAATTCAAAATCAATTCTCCACCATTAAAATCTAAGCCAATGATTTCAAGCGTAAAACTATCCAAATAGGCGTTCAATCCATCTTGAGATATTTGAATTTCTTGACAAACTGTTCCTCCTACAGAAGTAATGTTTACTTCGGTTGGATTTAAAGGCGCTAATAAATTTAAAACGGGTTCATGTACTGCACTATTTATTTCTGAATTGGGTCGAAAAGTTGCACTACATTGATGGGTTACATCGTTGGTGTCTATAAAAACATAGTCGTATTCAAAGTCGATAAATAAAGCTTTTGTTTTGTCAATATCACAAGTCGATCTTAGTCCAATATTTGCAATCACTAAACTATCCCCAGAAATACCATCTACATAAAACTCCGGTTGATCTATTCTTGCTTTGGTAATATTGATAGCGGTATTGCCTAATTGAGTAAATTCCCATCCTGCATACTCAATCCCATTAGGCAAATCCAAGGTTAATTCAAAGCCTTTGACCTGTCCTGGGTCACCTGTAAAAATCATAAAGGAGAGCGTGTCGGTCGCTCCACAAATAGTCAGATCATCTAATTGGGCAAAACCTGGCACATTTCGCAAGTCAATGATTTCTATATCGGGGCAATCGACAGCACTTGGTAGGAGTGGTGCATAACCTTTAACTGCTTCTTGAATTTTTGTTCTTTTTGCTTTAGCAAAGTAATTCCTATTGGGTAGTCGCTGCGTTTCTATAACCCTTCTAATTGTTTTATTTACTGTTGATTCTAGTGAAATAATATGCTTATTAAAAAAAGAAGTGTTACTAGTAGCATGGAGTGGATTCCTACTACTAATAATTAGAAAAATTAAACCAACCAATAAGCTAATTCTCTTTGCGTGTGTAAATATGATATTCATGATGGGCCTTTAATAATATCCGCAACAGTGTCCTATAGAATGACAACTGTTTTAGATAACTCCCTTTGAAATATATGGAGTAGTTCTCTGTATTTTTAAATTTTTAATGTGTCTTCCGAGCGTAGCTTTGCTGCTACTCTGAGGGGATTTTAAGAGTGACAAAGCCGCCGAGCAAAACTATAAGAAACTTTAATTACACAGTAGTAGTTGACACCGTTAGGTATCTTTCTAACTATGTTTTAACGTTTGTGAACTGCATGTGAAAGATAGTAGGGGGGATGGAATTTAGCGCTGATCTTTTCTCTAATGATCAGCCTTTTTTCTGATGTCTTAATCAACCATAAGTGCTTATGGATTTAAGTAATAGGGAATTATTTGAGTGAAGTGGGGTTAAATTAATTTAAAATATTAACTAGAAATAGGTCAAATATAATGCCACAAAAAACTGGTGATAATTGTTAATTGATGTTATGCACAAGCAGGAAAGGTGCGTTATATATTAGTTATTTCTCTTAATGACCTCGAATTATATATCTAAGTAGCCTGTCCAGTTAATAGTGACGGGTAGATTTTGTCATAAAATTTGTCGAGAACAAGGCAAAATTTCTTTGCATAGCCGTCGCTACGGAAATAAATTTTAACGAAGTTATCGGCAATATTTTATCAAAAGATACCGACAGTATTAACTGGACAGACTACTAAGTAACCTAAGTAAAATTTAATTTTCAATTTTCAATTTCAAATTTTCAACCACCTTCGGTG
>CAZXYA010000362.1:0-9807 GCA_964644655.1 uncultured Saprospiraceae bacterium
CCACCAAAACACCTGGCGGGTCAAGTGGTGGAACCGCCTCCGCCGTAGCCGCAAGAATGGTCGCTTTAGCACATGGAAATGATGGTGGTGGGTCGATTCGGATTCCTGCTTCTTGTTGTGGCTTATTTGGGCTAAAACCGACTAGAGGACGAAATCCTTTAGCCCCCATGAGTTCTTTGGTAAGTGGTTTGGTAGAGGAACATGTATTGACGCATTCCGTGAGAGATTCGGCAGCTGTTTTGGATCTTACAGGACAACCAGACCCAACTGGTTTTTACCATGCCCCAACTCAAAAACAGCCCTATGCGGAAGCTTTAAAACAACCCGTTCGGAAATTAAAAATAGGCTATTCTTTAACCCAGAATAGTGGAAAACCCGTTCATCAAGATTGTGTTGATGCTACTTTAAAAGCAATAGAATTAGCTAAGTCTTTCGGACATGAAGTAGTAGAAATGCCAATGAATATTCCATTTTCTGGTAAAAAATTAGGTGAAATATTTGGCGTGATTTGGGCAGTTTGTGCCGCAAGCCCATTGGCTTTTTATCATAAAATGACTGGAACACCGCCACCAAAAGAATTAGTAGAACCATTATCCTATGCCTTATATGAACAAGGACAAAAGGTATCAGGCGCAGATTATGAATTAGCCCGACAAGGCATGCACCGAGTAGCTCGAAGTGTATTGGAATTTTTTACAGATATTGATGCTTGGATCAGCCCAACTTTAGGCATGCCACCCGTTGATTTGGGTTCTTTCCCACAAAGCGAAGCCAATCCATTAGCGCCTTTGGACATGGCTGGTAAATTTTCACCCATTACGGCTATTTTTAATATTTCTGGACAGCCAGCGGCTTCTGTTCCTGTTTATTGGAATGCGGAAGGTCTGCCTATTGGTATACAAATAGTAACTAAGTTTGGAGATGAAGCGACTTTATTTCAATTGGCTGGACAGATGGAGAAAGTAGTGAATTGGCAGGCGAAATTGCCTAAAATTTTAATGGAAGCATAAATTCAATTTTTGTAACTAAGTAGTCGGACAGTGGCTCTACTAATTTTGTGGTGCATTTATTGGCTATTGCAGGTCGAATTGGTGTGAACTTAAACTTAGCTGATTGATTCGCATTGATTCTTTCCGATTAAATTTTTTCTTTCAGCAATTCTAAAAAAGATGAAATTTTCAATAAGCCTAAAAGGAAACCAAACCCAATACCCGCCATTAAAATAGTGAGGTAACTAATTAGCCAAGGTAATTGGAGATAAGTCAGTACAAAAAAGCTAAAGACTACTAATAGTAACCCTTGCAATAAAAATCGACCAATTAGAGGAATATCTGTGTTTAATTGAAAAGCATTTTTAGCAATAAATATTTGACCTACTAAGGCAAAACCTTGCGTAAAAAAAGTAGCCATAGCGGCTCCTAATGCCCCATATTTAGGAATTAGTAAGCTATTAAAAAGAATATTGAAACCGACACTTACCGCAAAAACTCGATTCATTTCTCTTAAGCTATTATTGGCAGTTAATAAAGTGCTATAAATATATCCGCCACTAATAATGATAAAAGTAAACATCAAAATGCCTAAAATATTGGCACTATAAATACTAGTATCTTCATATAATAAAAACATAATATCTGTTCTGACAAAATAAGTAGCGATAGCTAAGGTAATCGCACCACATAAAAGCATTTGTAAGGTAAGTCGTAGTAAAGGACGGATAGATTGTTTGGCTTTTAATAATCGAGCTGACATGGGCAATAAGAGGCCTGCGAATAATAAGCCTAAGACATTGGCGGCGTCAAACAGTCGATAGGCAGAAGCGTAAATACCTGCTTCTTTTTCTCCATCTACAAGCATCCGTTCAATCATCACAAAATCAATTCGAGTATAGATGGTCATTAAAAAGATAGCTAAGGCAAAAGGATAACTCTTCTTTAAAATAAGCCATAAAAAAGGAAGATTAACTGTTAATCGAAAATAAGGTAATTTGGTAAAAACAAGACTGCCTGCTATGATAGTTGTTAGCAATAAAGAGCTAGTTTGTGCATACACAAACCATTCAATTTTAAAAGGGGTATTCATAAAATTGCTAAAAAGCAAGAAACTACAAATAATAATGAGTAAGAGCCGATCTAAAATCGTTATTAAACTATCGATTCTATAAAACCCTAGTCCCGAAATATTAGATCGAAAAAATAGTACTGCCGAGGTTAAGATTTGATTAAAAATAAATAATAAGAGCAAATGAAATTGCCGACCTTCATAACCAATTATCAGCGCCACTATAACCGTCAAGAGGGTATAAATAAGCCCTAATCCCAATTTTAGGAGCAGCATATTAGGAAAGTACTTAGGCAGTAGTTGGCGATGCTGTGCTATGTTTCGATTATTAAAATTTTGAAGCCCAAAGTCATTGATAATTTGAAGTAAAAAAGTAAAGCTAAATAAAGTGGCATACAGCCCATAATCTTCTAGACCCACCCGATTTTGTATGGTTCGATCAATCCCAAAAATATAGAATGGTTTTATCAATAAATTGATGGAGAGGAGAAAGAGGATATTTAAGAGAAATTCTCTTTTCATTTATATTTTTATTACCGTCACCAATATTTATGCAGGGTATTCTACATAGTTTCTTGGGGTCTCAAATAAACGAACGGTCAACTCATATTTATCATCTAACTTTGCTCGCAAAATTTGCCAAATGGCATAACAAATATTTTCAGCAGTTGGATTTAAATCCTTAAATTCTTCCGTATCTAAATTTAGATTTTTATGGTCAAAACGGTCTTCAATCTGTTCTTTGATTAAGTCTTTTAGAATTTTTAAATCAATTAAATAACCTGTTTCTGGGTCTACTTCGCCGACTACTTTTACTTCTAATTCATAGTTATGCCCATGATAATTGGGATTATTACAAACACCAAAAATGGCCTTGTTTTTTTCAGCGGACCATTTTGGATTGTGTAGTCTATGTGCTGCGTTGAAATGGGCTTTTCTGTATGCTGCTATTCTCATGGATTATATGATTGAATGTTCTTCATTTTCTCTACCGTATACTTTTTAAAAGCGTTGCCTTTGGCGGCTAAAATATGGGGTTTTGGATAAGCAATAACGGAAGAAAAATAAGATTGGTATAAAATATTGAGAGGTCAAAGGAAAAGAAAAAGCCGTAAAAATAAATTTTACGGCTAAATTTTCGATTTTGGCGATTTAACAAAAGTACCAAAGATGAAAAAACGCCAATAATCGAAGTAAAGTTAGTAAAAATAGCGCAAAAACAAGAAAAGAAAAAGCAAGCAAGGCAAAAAATTAGCTAAAAAAATATAAATCTCACCATAAAAATCAAACAGGTTTGTATGGTGTCTTCTGCCAAATAAGTGATGCAATAAATCATCATTTCCCAATTTTTTTGAAAAAATTAGCCTGACTTTAT
The DNA here is from genome assembly GCA_964644655.1 of uncultured Saprospiraceae bacterium. GTDB lineage: Bacteria > Bacteroidota > Bacteroidia > Chitinophagales > Saprospiraceae > JAFMDF01. Next base: position 3,437 of record CAZXYA010000362.1, read on the forward strand.
TCTTTTTTCTTTTTATTCGCTGAATCGCTGTAACTGTAAATTATTCAGCTATTAAAATGATGAATTTACTTACCTTTGCTTTTTCTATAAAGGCTTGTTTTAATAAAATTGGTTTTTTGACAATTTTTGCAAAAATTGCCAAAAAACCTAAGTTATTGCTTGCCCTATTTTTTAGTTTTTGGTAAAGAAAAGTAGTGATATTAGTTTCTCTACTAAAAATATAATAACCAACGATTTTGTTATGATTAAGTACTATAATGTTAATGGAGAAATTGTACCGACGGAAGAAGCGGTCATCAATGTGAAGGATTTAGGTTTTTTAAGAGGCTATAGTGTCTTTGATTTTTTTAGAATTTATAAAGGGCAACCTGTTTTTATAGAAGATCATTTGTCTAGGTTAGAATATTCTTCCGAAAAATTAGGCTTACCGATACCCTACTCTAGAACAAAAATAGTCGAAAAAATTATTGATTTAGCCAAAGTCAACGAATTGGAATTTGGAGGGATAAAAATCATCTTAACTGGGGGGTATTCTTTGGATGGATTTTTACCAACAAAGCCAAATTTTGTAATGTTAGCTGGTAAATTGCCAGCTTACCCTGAATCGTATTATACAAAAGGAGTCAAATTAATGGCGTATCAGTATACTAGGGAAACGCCCTATACTAAAACGACCAATTACCTCAAACCAATAAGCCTACAAAAAGAAATTGAAGAGGCCGAAGCTTTTGATGTTTTATACCATGATGGGGAGTTTATTTCAGAATCCGCTCGGTCCAATTTTTTTATTGTCGATGAAGCTGGAACCATTATTACGCCGGATAGAGATGCGTTAAAGGGAATTACCCGAAAACATGTATTAAAGATTGCTCAGGAAAACTTTGATGTAGAGATTCGACCAGTATCTTTAAAAGAAGCAAGATTAGCTAAAGAATGCTTTATAACTAGTTCCACTAAAGGCGTAATGCCTGTTCGACAAGTAGATTTTTGGCGAATTAATAAAGGGATTATCGGTGCCACCACCAAACAAATAATAACCTTATTTAAACAATACGTCGATGATTATGTAGAGGAACGGTTTAATTAGCTTCGGAAATAACTTTTGCATTTACTCTACTATTAGGAATGAAATGTTCTGTCCAAATCCAAGTAGAACACAAGGGCGAAGTCTGGGTGGCTTCTGGTGTGACTATAAACTAGAAAACTTTGCTAAATGTAAAATAAAGGAGCGAGGATTTGAGGCGACGACAGTTGATACAATCCTTGAATTGGGTAAAGCATGGGTTTAATTACTACCCTAAAAATGGTAAATAGCTAAGTACTTAGTAGCAGGAACTGTTAGATTTAGTCATAATTAAAAAAATAATATCTTTTTATTTTAAAATGCATGTACTATTTAATATCTTGCTGAATGAAGGGACTACTTTTACCAAAACGAATTTATACATGCTGATTCCAACAACTCAGGTTGACATTGCGACCCTTATAGATCATACTTATTTAAGAGCAGATTGTTCAACTGCTGATGTAAAAGTTTTGTGTAGCGAAGCTATTAGGTATGGATTCAAATCAGTTTGTATTCCTCCTTATTATATTTTTCAAGCAAAAAAAATATTGGGCGATTCTCGAATTAAAATATGTTCAGTCATTGGGTTTCCAATGGGGTATAGTACAACAAGGGCAAAGGTGGAAGAAATAAAAAGAGCTTGTAATGATGGCGTAGATGAATTAGATGTAGTGGTTAATATTTCAGCTATAAAAAATAATGATTGGAATACCGTGCGTAATGATATAGAAAGTACGACTATGATTAGTCATTTGAAAGGAAAAAAGATAAAATTAATTATTGAAATGGGCTTGTTAGAAGAAGAAGAGATTGTGAAAGTAGTTGACTTGGCAAGTAGAGCAGGGGTAGATTTCATAAAGACAGCTACTGGATTTAATAATACAATTACAACTCCAGAAGACATAAGACATTTACGTAAATTATTACCTCTTACGATAAAAATAAAAGCCTCAGGTGGTATTCGTACAAAAGAAGAAGCTATAGCTATGATTAAAGCAGGGGCAGATAGAATTGGTACTTCTTCAGGTGTTAGAATTGTTGCAATCGAATAGAATTATATAAATCTATCCAATTTTCTCCTTCCTTCTCCTTGTTTTTTCTTACATATAGTCTTTCCTACAAAAATAAACTGTTCATTTTATTTTGCGGTAATCCCTTTAGGCTTAACTTTGGGAACAAATACAGAAAATTTAAAGCATTTACAATTATGAAAAAGCTTGGCGTCACCATAATGGCTTTATTAACGATTAGTTGTTTTGCAATTAGTCAAAATGTTATAGTCAATGAAACATCTGCTATTACCCAATTAGTAGAGAAGCATATAGAATTAAATCGAGCAACTCCTACAATAGATGGTTGGCGGATTCAATTATTCGCTACTACGGATAGAAGTAAATTAGAAGGTGCAAGAGGCACCTTTATTAATCGGTATCCTAATATTCCGATAGATTGGGTGCATGCTAGTCCTTGGTATAGATTGCGAGCAGGAGCATTTGCTACTAAATTAGATGCTACTCGAATGCTTAATAGTCTAAAAATTTATTATCCAGATGCTTATTTAGCAAAAGATAAAATTAAAACAATTGAATTATTAAATTCTAGGATTTAACTATTTTCTAGTTGCTTAGTAACATGAAAAAATAAGATGATTAACTTATTTTTTCATCATCACTTATTGCCCGTTATCAATTTTGTGTTAACCAGCAACTAGCAATCAGCAAATATGAAATTTACACCAACTGGCATTAATCGTGGTTTAGATTGGACGACCTTTTCGCTCTACTTATGTCTAGTATTAGTAGGCTGGTTGATGATTTTTACAGTAGGTTATGAAGAGGGCTATCATGGAATTAATGATTTTTTGAGTAGACCAATAGGTAAGCAGACGATATGGATAGGACTGTCTTTCCTTGCTATGTTTCTCTTGTATTTTATTGACTGGAAATTTTTTCAAACCTTTTCTTATCTATTCTATATCATAGGGCTCGTGCTTCTATTCTTAGTACTTTTATTTGGTAAAAAGATAAATGGAGCTAATTCTTGGTTTATTTTTGGCGGCCTTTCTTTCCAACCTTCCGAATTGGCAAAATTGGGGACTTGTCTGGCTTTAAGTAGCTATCTAAGTTCTTTTAGTACTTCTATGCAAGTATTTAAGCATCAGATGATTGCAGTTGCATTGTTTGTTGCACCAATGCTGCTGATATTATTACAACCTGATGCTGGTTCTGCTTTGGTGTTTACCTCTTTTATGATTGTATTATATCGGGCAGGGCTAAGTGCGAATATATATATCATCGGTGCTTTTGTTGGAACGATATTTATTTTAGCTTTGATGTATCCTGCATTAAACATTATACTAGGGCTAACGCTTGTAATGGTCATAGGTTTAGCTTTAGGTTTTAAGAAGATAAGAAACCCCTTACTAATTGCTTTGGGAATAGCCGCAGGGACGATTTATTTGGTAACCTTAGGGTTTGTGCAATATGCCTTACCATTGGCCTTAGTTGCTTTTGCAGGTTATGGTTGGTTGGAATGGCAAAACAGGAAAGAACGATTGATCATGGTATTAGCTGGAGGGTTAATAGCAGGTAGTGTCTTAGTTTTTGCAGCTAGTTATGCTTTTAATAATGTTTTAGAAAAACATCAACAGGAACGAATTAATGTCTGGCTAAACCCAAGTAAGAGTGATCCTCGTGGCGCTTCTTATAATTTAAATCAATCAAAGATTGCCATTGGCTCAGGAGGACCATATGGAAAAGGGTTTTTAAAAGGCGTGATGACCAAACTCGAATATGTGCCAGAACAATTTACCGATTTTATTTTCTGTACAATAGGAGAAGAACAAGGGTTTGCAGGAAGTTTTTCCATTATGGTTTTATTTTTTTTACTCTTGTCTAGATTAGTCATTATTGCAGAGCGACAACGTTCTAGTTTTTCTCGCTTTTATTGTTATGGTATTGCAGGTGTTCTCTTTATTCACTTTTTTATTAATATAGGCATGACTATGGGTTTGATGCCAATTATTGGAATTCCCTTACCATTTATTAGTAAAGGAGGTTCTTCTCTATTAATTTTTTCCTTAATGATTGGTTTAGTATTAAAATTAGATAGTAATCGATTTAGGATTTGATGAACTGATTCAGATTGATTCGTCCATTATCAAAGAAAAAATAATGAAAGCCATTATCCCAGTAGCTGGTGCAGGAACGCGCCTTAGACCATTAACTTATACCCAACCAAAACCGCTTATCCCAATTGCTGGTAAGCCCATTATTTCTTTTATTATCGATCAGTTGGTAGGCGTCGGGATCACAGAATTTGTTTTCATTATTGGTTACTTAGGCGAGAAAATCAAATTATATGTAGACGAACAATATCCAGATTTAGAAAAAGAATTTGTTTTTCAAAAAGAAAGAGATGGATCAGGGCATGCTATCTGGACAGCTCGAAAAGCCTTAAAAGGAGTGGAAGAAGCCATTATTGTTTTTGGTGATTCTATTTTAGATATAAATTTTAAAGCATTTATGTCAACTAAACATTCTTGTTTGGCTATCCGAAAAGTAGAAGACCCTAGAGACTTTGGTGTGGTCGAATTTGATGAAGAAGATAAAGTAGTTCGCTTGATTGAAAAACCTAAAATCCCTAAGTCTAACATGGCAATGGTTGGATTATATAAGATAAAAAAATTACCGCTTCTATTAAAATCACTAAATCATAATATCAAAAATAATATTAGAACAGGAGAAGAATTTCCCCTTACAGATGGCTTAATGCGGATGATCGAAAAAGGAATCCCTTTTAGTACAATCGGTGTTAATAATTGGTATGACTGTGGGAAAATATCTATCTTATTAGAAACAAATGCTACGCTACTAGATGAAAAGGGCTACGCTTCTGCTAATCTACCACCCTATGACAACACCATAATTATTAATCCAGTAAGCATCGGAAAAGATTGTGAGATTAAAAATTCTATTATTGGGCCACACGTTACGATCGGAGAAAACACTAAAATTAACAACTCTATAGTCAAGAATTCTATTATCGGTAATTATGCTGCTATCAAGGAAGTGATTTTACAAAATTCAGTAGTTGGAAATGACGCAGGGATTACAGGATTGCGACAAAGTTTGAATATTGGGGATAATACAGAAATAGATTTTAGTTAAAATATTTAAAAAAAGTGTCTATTTAAATACAGAATCGTCTTAATATCGTTTTGAAGATACTTGATAATTCGTAAATTCAATTTTTTACAAGCACAAAAAGATTATTTTAAAACAAAAATTAAAAAGATGAAAAAGAAGTTTCAACTGGTTTTTCTATTATTAATATCCGTTTTGACTCTAACTATTGCTCAGGTTTCAGAAGACGAAAAAGCAATGAGTCAGGGTATTCATAACGCAGTTGTTGTTAATATTCCTACAACGACAACTAAAATCGCAGAGAAAGTATGGAAAAGTTACGCTAAACAATTTAAAGGAAAAACGAAGAAAAATAGAAAAGCGGAAGAATGGACAACGACAGAGGGAAAAATTGCTGGCATTGGTGGAGCTGACCCACTAACTATTTATACACAAATTCAAAGTAATAATGAAGATGTAGAATTATCGCTTTGGGTGTCTATGACAGAAGGTTATTTATCTTCTACCGATTATCCTGATGAATATAAGGAAGCGGAAAAAATGTTAAATGAATATGCTTTAGAAGTTAGGATTGAAACAGTTAAGCAAGAATTGAGTGGAGCTGAGAAAACTTTTGTTAAATTAGAAAAAGACTTGAAAAAATTAGAGAAAGATAATGAGGGCTATCACAAGGATATTGAAAATGCAGAAAGAGACATAGAAAATTCGGAAGAGGCATTAGTTCAAAATGCAAAAGATCAAGCAGCAGCGGTCAAGAATGTACGTGGCGTAGAAGATATTTTCTTTGTACAAAGAGATAGTTTGCAACTATTATTAGGAAACGTAACCTCTAAAGGAGAAAAAAAGAGCCTTAAAAAGACGATGAGAGGAGAAGAGAAAAAAGTAAGAGAAGCTAAAAGTCTTCAAAAGAAGGAAGAAAGAGAAGAGAAGAAGTTGAGAAGAACTATTGAAAATGCTAAGAAAACAATTAAGGAATCAACAGAAAAAATTGAGACTAATGAAATAGATCAAGAGAACAAGGTCAAAGAGATTGCCACGCAAAAAGGAGTCGTGGAAGAAATAGAAGGTCGCTTGAAACGATTGTATGATTATAAATAATTAACTGATGTTACGCAAAAAATCCGAAGGATTTGAATTTGAATAGCCACCGATAGCATCGG
>CAZXYA010000363.1:0-9781 GCA_964644655.1 uncultured Saprospiraceae bacterium
AGACTGGAAAAGAATAGAAGAAGATGCTCAAGTTATTGTTTTGTCGTTACTAAGGTTGTGAATTAGATAATCTCTTCGGATATGATCTTTGGTTCTTTGGCTTGATACTCGGCAAAAAACTATTCAATGCTCTAGGATCGTCGAGGTTTGTAATTGTCCATTAATGATAGATAGATTTGTCTCTTATAAATATGTGTTCCTATTAAGTAGTATACTTCTCTGCTTTTTGCTTCTCAATTGCACGCCTGATTGGGGAGACTCTTATAAAATTTCCTCTAAAAATATAGTTTCTTCTATTCCTTTAATAAAAAAAAACCTTCCAAATAAATCCAGTCATCCTGAAAGAAAAGACAGTATCCAACGCTTAAAATTGTTATTCACAGGGGATATAATGGGGCATACTCCTCAGATTCGAGCAGCTGAAATTAAAAAAAATAAAATCTATGACTACAAGCCCAGTTTTGAATATATCGCACCTATAATAAGGTCAGCTGATATAGCTATTGGCAACTTGGAAGTGACCTTACCTGGTCGCCCTCCATATAGAGGGTATCCTATATTTAGAAGCCCAGATGATTTGGCAAAAGATTTAAAATGGACCGGATTTGATGTATTAGTGACGGCCAATAATCATTCTAATGATAGTGGGAAACGAGGGGTGCTTCATACTATAGAAACATTAAAGACTTTAGGTTTTCATCAAACAGGTACTTTCAAAAATCAAACTGAACGAGATTTATTCTATCCCTTAATACTTAATAAAAATGGGATCAAATTAGCCTTACTCAATTATACCTATGGGACCAATGATATTCCCACTACCCCACCAACTATTGTCAACAAAATCAATTGGCACACCATAAAAAGAGATTTACAGAAAGCAAAAAAACGAAATCCTGATTGCATCATAGTGATGGTACATTGGGGAGACGAATATCAATTAATTGAAAATCAGGAGCAGCGAAAATTAGCAGATTGGCTTGCTAGACAAGGGGTTCATTTGGTCGTTGGTGCTCATCCACATGTAGTTCAACCCGTCATAGAAAAGGTAGTTGAAAAAGAAGAAAATAATCAATTTCACAAATCTTTAATAGCTTATTCTCTAGGAAACTTTGTTTCTAATCAGAATAAAAAAAATACAGACGGAGGTATAATTTTAGAGATAGACATTACTAAGAATATTCGACAAGATAGTACGTATATTGCTGATACTCACTTTATTCCTGTTTGGCGATATATTCAAAAAACCAATCAAAATGATATTTATCGAGTCTTGCCTATTTCTGCTATAGAAAATACTAAACGGTCCTTTATTAATCTTCCTTTAGCGGATAAAAAGGAGATGTTGGATTTTCTAAGAGTGACTCGATCTAGGTTAAAACATAATGGTGCAAAGGAAAGGCGTATTACTGCTAAAGATATAGCCCCTTTAAAAAAAATGGCGCAGAAGTAAATCAATTAGGAGTCGGACGCTTTGGAAGCATCCGACACGTGAGCTTTCTCTAATTATTACTTTTTGCTGACGATCTATAGAGAATCCCCAGAGTCAGCAAATTTTAATTAAGTTTGCAAGGCAAACGAAAAATCGTTTTTATAGTCGACTGATAAACTTTTAAAATATCGGGTGGAAGTTACAAATCATAGCTTTTAGGCTAAGGTTTTTTATCTTGAGACTAGGCAACAAGTATGTTTACTATTCTTCTTTAGCGGCAGCCAATTTGAATTGTTTTTTTATAAAAAAACAATTCAAATTGGCTGCCGCTAAAGAAGAATAGTAAACATACTTGTTGCCTAGTCTCAAGATAAAAAACCTTAGCCTAAAAGCTATGATTTGTAACTTCCACCCGATATTTTAAAAGTTTATCAGTCGACTATAAAAACGATTTTTCGTTTGCCTTGCAAACTTAATTAAAATTTGCTGACTCTGGGGATTCTCTATAGATCGTCAGCAAAAAGTAATAATTAGAGAAAGCTCACGTGTCGGATGCTTCCAAAGCGTCCGACTCCTAATTGATTTACTTCTGCGCCATTTTTTTTAAAGGGGCTATATCTTTAGCAGTAATACGCCTTTCCTTTGCACCATTATGTTTTAACCTAGATCGAGTCACTCTTAGAAAATCCAACATCTCCTTTTTATCCGCTAAAGGAAGATTAATAAAGGACCGTTTAGTATTTTCTATAGCAGAAATAGGCAAGACTCGATAAATATCATTTTGATTGGTTTTTTGAATATATCGCCAAACAGGAATAAAGTGAGTATCAGCAATATACGTACTATCTTGTCGAATATTCTTAGTAATGTCTATCTCTAAAATTATACCTCCGTCTGTATTTTTTTTATTCTGATTAGAAACAAAGTTTCCTAGAGAATAAGCTATTAAAGATTTGTGAAATTGATTATTTTCTTCTTTTTCAACTACCTTTTCTATGACGGGTTGAACTACATGTGGATGAGCACCAACGACCAAATGAACCCCTTGTCTAGCAAGCCAATCTGCTAATTTTCGCTGCTCCTGATTTTCAATTAATTGATATTCGTCTCCCCAATGTACCATCACTATGATGCAATCAGGATTTCGTTTTTTTGCTTTCTGTAAATCTCTTTTTATGGTGTGCCAATTGATTTTGTTGACAATAGTTGGTGGGGTAGTGGGAATATCATTGGTCCCATAGGTATAATTGAGTAAGGCTAATTTGATCCCATTTTTATTAAGTATTAAGGGATAGAATAAATCTCGTTCAGTTTGATTTTTGAAAGTACCTGTTTGATGAAAACCTAAAGTCTTTAATGTTTCTATAGTATGAAGCACCCCTCGTTTCCCACTATCATTAGAATGATTATTGGCCGTCACTAATACATCAAATCCGGTCCATTTTAAATCTTTTGCCAAATCATCTGGGCTTCTAAATATAGGATACCCTCTATATGGAGGGCGACCAGGTAAGGTCACTTCCAAGTTGCCAATAGCTATATCAGCTGACCTTATTATAGGTGCGATATATTCAAAACTGGGCTTGTAGTCATAGATTTTATTTTTTTTAATTTCAGCTGCTCGAATCTGAGGAGTATGCCCCATTATATCCCCTGTGAATAACAATTTTAAGCGTTGGATACTGTCTTTTCTTTCAGGATGACTGGATTTATTTGGAAGGTTTTTTTTTATTAAAGGAATAGAAGAAACTATATTTTTAGAGGAAATTTTATAAGAGTCTCCCCAATCAGGCGTGCAATTGAGAAGCAAAAAGCAGAGAAGTATACTACTTAATAGGAACACATATTTATAAGAGACAAATCTATCTATCATTAATGGACAATTACAAACCTCGACGATCCTAGAGCATTGAATAGTTTTTTGCCGAGTATCAAGCCAAAGAACCAAAGATCATATCCGAAGAGATTATCTAATTCACAACCTTAGTAACGACAAAACAATAACTTGAGCATCTTCTTCTATTCTTTTCCAGTCTAAGAAACTTAAAAAATGAGTCCGTAGCCCTGCTAGGAACTAATTTTTTAAATTCCTTAGACTGAAAAATAATTAGAACCAGATTGCCCAACTTATTATTTCGTCGTTACTTAGTATCCAATAATAAAACTTGTTTTAAGGAAAAAAGGTGCATTCCCAAGGCAAAAGGTACTATAAAACTAGGAATCCAAATAAAAGGAAATGCGGCGATAAAGGTATTGGCTGGTTCGTTTTTAAATATTTGATAAGGAGAAGGGGTAGAGATTGTAGCAATAAAGAGAATATTTATCAATAAAAGAATACCAAAGATATTCCAAATGATAGATTCTGGCTTTAAAACACGGCCTCTGCCAAAGAAGACATATCCAGCAAAACAGGCAGTAATGCCTGCAATAATATCCATATTAAATCCAACGAATGTCATCTGAAAAGGTACAAAATACCCCATGAAACCCAACCAGAGCATTACTTCCATTACAATCCTAAAACTTTGTACCTCTATTAACCATCGAGGAGGTATATGTTGTAAAATTTTAGAAAAAGACTTTGAAAAAAGGCTTAGGTATAGACAAAGTACCAAGGGTGGTAATAATCCAAAAAGCATCACTCTAGGAGGCAAAGCATCAAAATTATTATAAAACCCCATTACAGATAAACCCCCAACAATAGCCAACCAGCAAGCCATTCCAAGAAATACCCACTTAATCACCTGATTTTGTTTTTGCATATTTTCCTTCATAGAAAGGAAGGCAATTCTTAATCCATAGGTAGTGAAAGCGACTAAAACTAAGCTTAGGATGCAGACTATTATTTGACAAAAAATATAAATTATACTATTCATTTCTTATGATGCAAATATGGAATTGAAATCTTTGAAAGATTTAAACTCTACAGCATTACCACTTGGATCCATAAAAAACATAGTAGCTTGTTCGCCCACCTCTCCTTTAAAACGAACATAAGGCTTGATTACAAAATCAATATTATTCGCTTTTAGTTTTTCGGCTAAGGCTTCCCATTCGTCCCATTTGAGGATGGCACCAAAATGTTTTACGGGTACTTTTTTACCATCTACATCATTGGTATTCACTTCTATCTCTTTATTGTCTACTAAGTGGGCCGTTATTTGGCTACCAAAAAAATTAAAATCAATCCATCGATCGTCTGTTCTGCCTACTCCGCAACCTAATAGATTTTCATAAAAATCTCTAGTTGCTTTTAAATCATAAACGGGGAATGCTAGGTGAAATGGTGCTACTTCCATGAGTTATTTTTTTTATGAATGTTTTTTTTTATGAATGTTTTTTTGAATGATGAATGATGAATGAGAAATGATGAATCACGTGATGTTGACCATTCGATGTTGACAAATAGACTCGATTTTTAATACATCTAATTCATCATCAAATATGTTTCAACATAAGATAAAGTCAACGTCTAATGGTCAACATCAAAGAATTCATCATTCATCATTTCTCATTCATCATTTAAAAACCCCTACTTATTCCCAGCAAAATCTTTAATAAATTCTACTCGATCCGTAATCGCCAGCTCAAAATCCTGTTCAATTTGCAAGCCTTCTTTGAGAGAATTTTGTTCACCTTCGTAGTATAGGTGTTTCATAGCACCAATCGTTTGTGCACTATTGCCAAGAATTTTTTTAACCAATTCGCTCACTTTATTATCTAAGTCTTCAAGTGGGACCGCCATATTCACCAATCCAATTCTTGCGGCTTCTTTTCCTGAAATAGGTTCAGCAGTAAAAGATAATTCTCTGGCCTTTAAAGGACCGACCAGTTGACTCAATCGTTGCGACATGCCCCATTTTGGAATCATACCCCATTTAGTATGCGTATCGCCGATCATGGCTTCTTCAGCAGCTATTATAATATCAAAGGACATCAGTAATTCCAAAGCTCCAGTATAACAAAATCCATTAACTGCGGCAATGACAGGCTTAGGCATTGTTTGTATCAAATGCAGGAGTGAATTCCCATCTTTTAGCATTTCATCTGCGTCAAATTTTCCTTCTTTAATACCCTCATTTAAAGCTTTTAAATCTACTCCAGCAGACCATGCTCGCCCAGCACCAGTTACAACTACTACTTTGACGGAATCATCCGATGCTATATCCGTCATTGCCTTTAATAATTCTGCAATTAAGGCTGGACTTAGTGCATTCATTACTTCAGGTCTATTTAGCATGATTACCGCTATAGGGCCATTTTGTTGATAGATTATGTGCTCGAATTCTTTCATAAAGTAAAAAGTATAACTATTGCAATATTTTAGCTTTGAAACCAAACAACTTGTAGAATAGAGAAGCGAGAACAGAGAATAGAGATAGATTTCGTTTACAAACAATGAATTATCGTAGTTTTTTAAACAGATTGGGTCTCTATTCTCGCTTCTCTGCTCTCTGTTCTAAAAAATGTATGGTTTTAAATATTTTAGCCTCAAATATAGAATTTAGTTTGGAAGAAAAGAAGTTGACTTAGAAGTATCACAATATTGTTAAATATCCAGTGTATCCAGTTGGCAGATCTAGAATTTTAAACCAAAAACAAGCTAATAAATGGAAGGTTTACGTAATTTTTACACTAATAAATTATTTTTTTAAAAAAAAAATCAAATTTGCATTATAATATTATAGTTTTTCTAATTTTTGTTCCTACATTTAGGACTAAGAATCTAATGATGAAGATTTTGCTATATTTTCCATATATCTTATTTAGTTTTACGATTTAACGAAACATTGTTTGTATTAATCAATAAGCTATAATACAATGGAATGCAGAAATTCTTAATATAATTTTTATACTTCATAGTTTTCTTTGATTTTGTAATGGAGGTGCTATTTATTATCTGAATTTAGAAATGTTAAGACACGATAATTCACTAGTTTTGATCTTATGTATTTCTAATTCTTGGAAAATTTAATTATCCTTCAATTAGTAAAACCTCATGTATTCAATTTTCATTAGTTTTAATTTTAAATATCAGCTTATGACACAAAAAACATTACGTATGCCTTTTAATTGGCTGCAAAATGGTTTAGTCGCATTTTGTTTGTTGTTATCTTCAACTATGTTTGCACAGATATCAGGAACAATAATAGACGACACAAATTCAGAGCCCTTGATTGGGGCATCTATCTTAATTCAAGGCAGTTCTGTAGGTACTGTCACTGATTTTGATGGTAACTTCAGCTTGGATGCCAATCCTGGCGATGTTTTAGAAATTAGTTATACAGGATACTCTGACCAGACTGTCACTGTAGGCTCACAAACTATCCTTGATATTAGAATGTCTCAAGGAGCACTTCTTGACGAAGTAGTAGTAACAGGGTATACCTCTCAGTCTAGAAGAAATATTACTGGTGCCGTTTCTTCGGTTGATGTAGAAGAAATTACTGATTTGCCAGTAAATAGTGTTCAACAAGCACTACAAGGACGAGTAGCAGGAGTAAACGTTACTTCTTCTGGTGCGCCTGGTTCTGGTACGAACGTAAGAATTCGTGGATTAGGAACGATTAATAATAATGACCCATTATACATTATTGATGGTACGCCCGTATTGAGAGGTTTGAATGAAATCAATCCTAACGATATTAAGTCTATTCAGGTATTGAAAGATGCTTCTTCCGCTTCTATCTATGGTGCTAGAGCAGCGAACGGTGTTGTTATTATTACTACTAAAAATGGTAGTGTTGATGGTAAATCAAGAATTACGCTTGATGCATCTTATGGTATACAATCACCAAATTCAACACCAGATTTCTTGACTCCAGCAGAATTAGCTGGTTATATCTTTGAACTACAGACCAACGCAGGACAACCGTTTAGTCATGGACAATATGGAAGTGGAGCATCTCCTTCTCTTCCTGAATTCATTAACGGAGACCCTAATCAGCCATACGATATTGTAAATAACTCTGTTACTAGAGCCGCTACAGGAGATGGAACAGATTGGTTGGATGAAATTTTTGACTCTGCACCAATTTATAACTTAAATATTGGTGCTTCTGGAGGAAACGAAACAGGTCAGTACGCTTTATCTGCTGGATATTTAAGACAAGAAGGTACAGTGATTCACACCAATTATGATCGGTATACATTAAGAGCAAATACGCTATTTAGACCTACAGATTGGTTGAGAGTTGGCGAAAATTTTACAGTTGCTTATGGTGATAGAGTAGATATTCCTGGTGGTGTAAGAGCAACAGGAAATGCTATTTCTCAAGCTTACCGTTCTCCTGGTATTATTCCAGTTTTTGATGAGGCAGGTAATTTTGCGGGTTCTAGAGGTGGTGAATTAACTAATGCTGCCAATCCAGTGGCACTCTTGTTTAGAAACAGAGATAATAATACAACGAATTTAAGAGCTTTTGGTAATGTCTTTTTAGAAGTAGACATTATTGAAGGTTTGACTGCTAAGACTAGTTTTAATGCGGATATCAATAACTTTGAGTTTAAAGGTTTTGCTTTCCCTAATCCAGAAGATATTGAGGGTGATCCTAATAGAAACCAGTTAACACAAAGACAAGGAAATGGATTAAACTGGACTTGGTATAATACTTTGAATTATCAGACAACGGTTGCTAGCGATCATAACATAGGCATCCTAGTCGGAACGGAAGCTATTGATAATACTTTTGAACAATTAGAGGTATCCAATAGTGGCTTTGCTTCTTTTGAGCAAGATTTTTGGTTTTTAGACGTAGCAACGGGTACGCCTTTAGTTAATAATGGTCAGACATTCCGATCTTCTAGTTCTATTTTCTCCGTATTTGGTAAAGTTGATTATGACTACCAAGGCAAATATTTGGTTAGTGCTACCTTAAGAAGAGATGGTTCTTCTCGATTTGGTAGAGATAATCGTTTCGCCGTATTCCCTGCCTTCAACGTAGGATGGAGATTATCTGACGAAGCATTCATGGCGGATAATTCATTTATCAAAGATTTGAAGATAAGAGTTGGATGGGGTAAGACAGGTAATCAAGAAATTGGAGATTATCAGTTTGTTCCTCAATTTGGTTTCTCTGCGAATGGTACTACTTATGATATTGGTGGTACGAATAGTTCTGTAGAGGCAGGTTTTGCACAAACAGTAAATGCCAATCCTGATATTAAGTGGGAGGAAACAACTACGTTGAATATTGGATTTGATGCAGAATTAGCAGGAGGATTTAGCATTGGTTTTGATTGGTACGATGCAGATACGGAAGATATGTTAGTACCTGTGCCTGCGCCTTCTACAGGGGCGATTTCTTCTGATCCAATTAGAAATATTGGTGATGTAAACAATACAGGTGTAGATCTTGTCTTAGGATGGGACAAGCAAATTAACTCTGACTTCAATATAGGAGTAAGTGTTAATTTTGGTGCTTATACTAATGAAGTAATTAACCTAGGTGGAGAAGATGTAAACTTCAATAGTGGTCAAGTTAGAGAGGTTACTGTAAGTAGAATTCAAGAAGGTTTCCCGATTGCTTATTTCTATGGATATGATATTAATGGCTTAACAGAAGATGGTCAGTTTAATTTCGTAGATACAGATGGTAATGGTGAAATTAATGGAGAAGATAGAACTTTTATTGGTTCTCCGCTTCCTGATTTCACTTATGGTATTAATGTTAATTTGAGCTATAAAGATTTCGATTTATCTATTTTTGCCAATGGTGTACAGGGTAATGATTTGTATAATGCCAATAAATACTTTACACACTTTAACTCTTTCCAAGGAAATCGTTCTACTGATGTGTTGAATTCTTTTGGTTATCCAGGAGCAAGTGGTACACCTGAGTTACCATTGGTTAGTTTAAATTCAGATCCTTTGGATATTAACTCTACTTCTTTCTTTATAGAAGATGGTTCTTACTTTAGACTAAAGAATGTTCAGTTAGGATATAACTTACCTGCTAGTGCTATTGGAAGTTCTGGTATCGGATCTTTAAAGTTATATGTACAAGCAACTAACTTGTTGACGATCACAAATTATTCTGGTTTAGATCCAGAAATTGGTCGTTCTACTTTCTTTGGAAATCTTGGTGATGATTGGGGACGTGGTATTGATTCCGGTTTCTACCCAGTTACGAGAACAGTAACATTTGGTGTGAAAGCTGAATTCTAATAGTAGAATTTGTTACCTAAAGAACGGCAAGATTCTGTGAAATTTTATAATTTTAAAATCTTGTGATCCACATATTGACTTAGATAAGACAATTAGTCTTAAAAAGTTATTTGTATGCTTAAATTGTTTTTGAAAAAAAACAATTTAAGTCGTTCTTTGGTTATTAAGTAAAAAAATAAATC
>CAZXYA010000364.1:0-9756 GCA_964644655.1 uncultured Saprospiraceae bacterium
ATAAGGTTTTTGTTGTACTACAAAAAATATTAGACTGTTTTCTGTCAAGAACTAGGTAATTCAGAAGTTATACCCAAAATTAATTGCCGTATTTGAACCATATCAAAAGCAGTAATCGCAACTGATTGATTGACATCCGCTGCAAAATATTCAATGGGCATATCAAAACGTGCTATATCCAAAATATGTCGAGTTATCAGTACTAAATCTAGGACACTAACACCATTAACTGGGTCATTTTCCTTGAAAAATCTTAATTGAATACCTGTCAGGCTAAGTATATTTTCAAAAGCATAGTTTCCTGCTTCGTCAGCCGTTGTAGATAAAGTAGTTCCACCAGTAGTTAGCCGAATAAGCACATCAGTTATTGGCAAATCTTGAGCAGTTGAAATATTACCAGATAAAGTGGTGGTTTGCCCATGAATAGGACTACCTGCTATACTTCCTAAAAAGACGGAAAGCATAAAAAGCTTAAAAAAATACATAATTTTGGAATTTAGGATTGTTTAAAAATCAGTACTTGCACTTCCATTAGCATCTCCTAATTTAATCCCCACAAAATTGAGGATGACTACTCCATCAGCATTTGGGGTAAAATCTATTGGTGTCAATTCAGTTGTATATTCAGGAGATGCACTTTGGTCAAAAGTTATATTAGCTAATTGTCCTTCTTCTACAAATCGCCAAGCATTGGTATCTGGGATTTCTTGAATTATATTCAATATCAATTGGCGTAATATAACCAAATCCAAGACTGTGACAGCACCAGATTTGTTTACATCCATTGCCAAATAGCTATCTGCTGAGTCGAAAGGAATGATGCCCAAAGCATGTCTTAGCCCCAAAACGATGTCAAAGGTACTCACTCCATTTAAAGGGTTAATTGTGCGAATCGGTTCTAAAGTTACCAAGGCATCTTGAGATACATTCTCAAAAGAATAATTGCCTACTTCATCGGTAATAGTTGTTAGCGTTTCTTCTGCTGTTGTGATACTTATGGTTACATTAGCAAATGGTTCGCCTCCTCCTGTAACTTGACCGGTAACGGAAACTGTTTGAGCAGTTAGTCCGGTTCCTAATAAAATTAACAAGCAAAAAAATAGGCTATTTTTATAATTATTCATTATTTTTCGATTTTAGTTGTTATAAAATAAAGGGTAACGTTTAGATAAGGTAAACGAAAAGTAAAATCGTAGTATATAACTCCTTAAAAAAGGAATGACCGATGTTTGTGGTTTGCAACTACAAACCAATACTTTAATGCCGATAGCTATCGGTATCAACTTTTCACAGCCAATTACATATTATAAAAACGACTTTTTGTTCGCCCTAACATTTAGATGAAATTTACTAGATAGCTTCCTGTTATCCAGTAAAAGAATCAATCTGCTTTAATCACCAATTTTCCATTCCCTAAAGAAACACCATCGGCTTTAACTTCAAATAAATACATGCCTGAAGGCAAAGCTCCTCGTTCTAGCCTAAACTCATTCCCCATAAAATTATAAGTCGCTACTTGTTTTCCCTGCAAATCAAATAATTGAAATACCCCTGCTGAATTATCTTTATTATCGACTTTTATAATAGCCGATTGACCGACTGGATTTGGGTTAACTGATAAATGAATGGGTGAAAAGTCATTCGTAGAAGTAATCACTCTAAATTCTAGAAAATCAATACCAATTGTATGGAAGTAAGTATTGGTAATAATAGGTTCATTAAAATCAAAATAAATCGCTGCGCTGTTTTCAATCACACTTCCCAAAGCTACATCTGGTTGTTGTTGAATATGGAATTTAAAAAATCCATGAGAAGCAACTTCATTGATATTGCTATCAGGTAGCATGATATTTTCAAAAGAATATTTCAGAATATTGGAGTCCACAATTTCAATTGTATGCGGATGACTACTTACAAGTGGTACAAAGGTGGAAACATCCAATAATTCTGAAAGGGTATCTAAAACGACAATGTTAAACGCAGTATCCGTTCCTGTATTTTGGAAACGAATGTGGTATATTATATCGGTATTTGGTTCTAAAAAATGTTGGTCTTGATAGCCATTTGGAAAAGCATTTTTATCATTCGGGTCAAAAGCACCAATGTTTTCTTGACAATCAATATCGATAAATTGGCTTTCATCTGCTGCTGCAAACATATTAATCATACCTGTACTAAAAGTACCTTGGTCATTGGTTCCACAACCTTCTAAAGCAATGGATAAAAGCATTTCCATTGGATGATTTGGTACTTGGTCAGTTTCTAATCTATAAGTAGCCCCATTCGCTATATATTCTATAGTCTTAGTTTCTCCACTTTGTAATTGGTAAGTGTTTTCATCTGTTGTAGACCTTAACATAATCATGTCTTCAACAATAATGTATCCTTGCTCTAAATCCATTGGGCCATCTCCAATATTTTTAATACTGAATTCTAGGACTCCTTCATCTTCCTTACACGTCCCTTCCAATTCCAAACTTGCACCACTCCAACTAGCGGACGGTGAACTACAAATAATATCTGGAAAAATCTTGGCAGTTACACAATGGGTTTGCCCCAATTCAGTCTCCTCACAATTCACTTTTACTTTGATAGAAAAACGACCACAGTCATTTAAATCAACCGTTCCGAGTTCAAAACGATAAATGCCGTCTTCCGTTCTAGTATTAGGTACACTACTCTCGATAAAATCTAATAATGGGTCTAATTCCACTTCAACATAAGCATTTTCAGCAGCAATTGTCCCATCATTACAATAAAACACTGTATAAGAATTTTCAAAACAACGTCTTAAAAATGGGGTAGCAATTTCAACCGACATACTCGGACAATCGACGGTAGCTTGTCCTGCAAAGGCGATTTCCGTAGCTTCTGTAGCCTCTTCCAGAATAGATATATTTTGAATGGGCTCGCAAATAGAAAATAAATTATTTGGAGGAGGAATGGCTTCTACTTCATAATCTCCGAAAGGTAAAAAAGCTCTAAATATTCCATTTTCATCTGTTCTTTTAAAGCGATTATTGACGCCGCTAATTTTTATAGACCAATCTTTTAAGCCTTTCTCCGTATCATCTAAAGTACAATTATCGTTCGCATCAAAAAGTACCGTACCTTCTAATAATCGACCTGTCACGACTACTTCATTCACCGTAGAATTTAGCGAAACTTCATTAAATGGAAAGGAAACAAATTCAATTTTGGTGGGCGTATTATCAAAAAAGAAACCAGTAGGTACTTCTGATAATTTGGTAAAGGTAATCGAAAAGAGATTAGTACCATCCTCCACAGTATGCCCCGCAACACTATTATCAACCCATGCAACCGACAATTCTCCCCCTTCAGCAACGGTCGTGTTAAACACATTTTCGGTTAAATCGGGTAGGTTAAAATCCCCAATTCCTTTAAATTCTAAGATTGAAGGATCCCAATTTAAGGAAAATTGCATGGCTACTATTTGTTCAAAATTAGAAGTTGTCATCACAACCACTATTTCATTTTCATTTTCAGTAGTAAATGTTTCTGTGTTTAATTCTACTTGCGCCTGAGTCGTCGAGAAACTCATTAAAAATAGCAGAAAAGCAAAAAGGCTAGGTAGCAGTCGATAGTTCATGATTTTTGGGATTTTTTTTGATTGTAAAAATAATTTCATGGGTGGTTAGTTTTAAGTTGCTAATATTTTAGCCTGAGTGAATAAATATTTCTTACGATACAAAAGTCTATACTATCGGCTTGTAAAACAAAGACAAAATGCTTAAATTGTAACATACTTTTTATTTTTATACTAACATAACTATTTCGTTATAAGTATTTTATAAAATAATTCGTAACATAAAAATTTAAATTAACTTGAAAAACCACAAATTATTTTCTCTTTTTTCTCAATTAAATACCTCGGAAAAGCGAGATTTAGCCCAATATTTAGCTACTCCGCCCTTTAATAATAGAAAATTAGCCCTGCAATTATTCCAATTTTTACAAAATCAAAGGGTTTTTCCTAATAAAAGCGTAATATTTAAACATCTTTTTCCCAACGAAAACTACCAAGATGAAAAAGTACGATTATGCATGAGTCAATTAGTCAAAAAAATAGAGGCTTTTTTAGTACAACAATATCAGCAAACCCAAAAGGTTGAATATGCTAAAGTCCTCACTTTGATTTATGCACAAAAGAAACTTCCAAAAGCAGCAGAACAAGTTTTAAAACAAGCTTGGACCCAACAGGTAAAACAATCACTTAGAAATGGCCAACATTATCTTGGAAAATACGAGTTGGCTTTAATGAAACTTGACTATGGTATTTCCACTCGAACCTCCAAACAAAATTTACAGGAAGTAGCAGATAGTTTAGATACGGCTTTCATCATTTTAAAATTACAACAAGCTTGTGCCGCATTATCTCAACAAGCCGTTTATCAACAGGACTATCAAACGGGTTTATTGCAGCTAATTTTGCCATATATTGCCCAACAAGAACTAACAAAAATCCCTGCTATTGGTATTTATTATTATTCATTCTTAGCCCTAAGCAGTCAATCGCCAAAAGAAAATTTTGCACATTTCAAGCATTTGTTATTTAAACATATTTCTTTGTTTCCTCAAACCGAATGGAGTAGCCTCTTCTTAATCGGTATTAATATTTGCATCAAAATCATTAATAGTGGAGACCTAGCTTATTTAAAAGAGATTCTAGCCTTATATAAAGCTGGATTAAGTACTAAAGCACTTTTAAAAAATGATATTTTAACTCGGTTTACTTATCAAAATATTGTAACTGCTGGCATTCGAACAGGCGAATTAACTTGGACTCGCCAATTCTTAATTGATTACAAACAGTACGTAGAAAAACCATATCAAGAAAGTGCTTTTCGGTTCAATATGGCAAGACTAGCTTACTATGAAAAAAATTATGATACAGCCATTGATTTATTAAGAGACACCGACCAAGGTGATTTATTGATTAATTTATACGCTAAAAATTTACTCCTTAAAATATACTACGAATTAGGGGAATTTAAATTATTGGATTCTTTTTTAGATGCCTTTCAAATTTATTTACGCCGTAAAAAAGACATTGCCGCTCACAAAAAGAATTATTGGAATATGATTTATTATACGCAGAAATTGATGAAGGTGAATCCTTTTAATACCGCAGCTAAAACAAAATTGAAGGATCGAATTGAAGCGGAGGAGGTTTTGTTAGAACGGAAATGGTTGTTAGCGCAATTGGAACAATTATAATTTTTTATTACAGAAATATAAACTAAATACTCTGTTAAAAAAGTTTCTTGATATTTCTCCTCGCCGCCTCCCGACTAAAGTTTCCCTTCGGCGGGACAAGTATCGGTGGCTCGGAGAGGGGTTCTTAAGGGAGCGAAAATTTGATTTTTCCAATGGAAAAACCAAATTTTCGCTCCCTTAAAATCCCTTTTAGTAGCAGCAAAGCTGCGCTCGGGGGACACGTTAAAATCACAAGAAGCTTTTTGGACGCTGTACTAAACATCCAACAAATCTGCTTCGAAACCAGACCAACTAGCCGCTTGTGCCCCTGCTGCTTTTTTTACGTCTACTAGAATACCTGTCAAATGTGCCATGCCCGAAATTTTTTCTAAATGCTGCGGACCATCCGCTGCTAAAATATTTACATTCACCCCTTTGGTTTTTTTAGCAACCGATAGATGAGTGGATTGATGCCCCCAACCATGCGGTAAAGCCACCGTTCCAGGCATCAAATCTGCTAAAATTTTAATAGGTAACCTAACTTTTCCTGTTGGAGTGCTTACGTCTACTAAATCTTTATTTTGTACGCCTAGATTAGCCGCATCCAAGGGATGAATAAATAAATAATTGCTGTGCAATTCACCTGAAACGAAGTCTTCAAAATTATGGGTCCAAGAATTATGGGTTTTAACATGCCGTTTGGTAATCAGTTTCAATCGTCCTTGGTTGGCAATTTCTGTTAAAAAGTCTTGGTCTAATTTTTTGGTTTGTTCTAGTAAAATGGAGGGTGCAAGATTTATCAATTTGTCGGCTGTATAAACTCTTTTTCCTAAAAAATCGGCTGTTTGATGTGCTGCTCTTTTTAAGCCGTGTGGAGATTTTTTTAATAACGTACTAAAAGATTTCTGCCCAGTTAATCGTAGAATAGCATTCAGCAAAAAAATTTGTGGCAATGCTGGTTGCGCTCCTTCAGGTAATTTGCTGGTACAATATTTTAAGCCTCTACCTAATAACCATTGAGCTATTTTCGATTTAAAGAGTGATTTTCCACAAGCTTCCGTTAATCCCCAATAAATCGTTCCTTCGTCTCGCTGTTCTCCTTCGGGTGGAACAACTGGTAAGGTTGCCTGCAAATAGGGTTTAGCTTGTAAACCTAACATCAAAGGAAATATAAAGGGTAAATCGGGTCTTTGCAATGGAGACGTACAAGGTAAAACATGAGTGGCTAAAGACCCCGTCTCATTAGGTAAAATATCAAGGGTCACCAACAAATCTAGTTCCATAAATGCTTTTCGGAGTCGATTACTATTCGCCATCGTCAGCAAAGGATTACCGCCTGTTACAAAAAGTCCCTTTACTTGTTTTTTACCCGCTGTCAAGATTTCATCGGCTAGTACACCACCGGGAAATACATCATTCACTTTTCGAAGATTGCCTATTCTCGAACGGTCTTTCTGCATTAAAATACCGTTTTTAACGCCAAACTTGGCAAAATCCATGATTCCTCTACCTACTAGTGTGCCTCCTTTTTTATCTAGGTTGCCTGAAATAGCATTAATAACTTCTTGTAACCAAAAAGCTAAAACACCATTTCCGCCCATGTTCACACCAGTCGAGCAATAAAGCGCAGCTCCGTCCGCATTTTTATAGGTGTTAACAATTTGTCTAAGTTTTTCTGGAGCTATTTGAGTTACTTTAGCACTATATTCGGGTGTCCATTTTTCTACTAATTGTCGAATTCCCGCCAAGCCCTTCATGTATTTGTCCACTTTTTCCTGACTTATGCCACCAATTCGGATTAATTCATGGAGAAAAGAGAGGTAAAAAAAGACGTCCGTTCCCGGTCTAATAAATACATGTTCGCCCGCTACTTTAGCTGATTCTGTTTTTCGGGGGTCTATAAAAAATAATTTGGCGCCTCTTCGCTCCATTTCTTTTAAATGTAAGCTAGGATTGGGTACTTGCAAAAAACTCCATTTAGAGACAACTGGATTAGCTCCCACTACAATCAAGCAATTGGTATGGTGCAAATCTGGAAATGGTTGTGTAAAAGGAAAACCATACAAATGTTCCGCTACTGCAAATTTATTGCTACAATCTTGAGTAGCAGAAGCATACATACTCTTCGAACCAATCGCATCCATAAATCCTTGCGCAAAAATGGGATGTAACACCCCAAATCCTGCTGCTGTCCCTACATACATGGCAATAGAATCAGCATCGTATTCGCCTTGTATTTTTTTGACTTTAGTGCCAATATCCTTCAATGCTTCTTCCCAAGAAACTCGTTCCAATTGTCCATTCTTGCGCATCATCGGATATTTCAAACGGTCTGGCGAGTTGAATAAATGATGTTGTTTTAAGCCTTTCGGACAGGCAAAACCACGCGTAGCAACATGTTGATTATCAGGAAGAATTCGCTTAATTTCATTTCCTTCCATCGTAATTTCCAAACCACATAAGGATTCACAGATTCGGCAAAAAGTGTGTTTTTTATATTCCATTGCTTACAATTAGACGATTCTAGAATAGCTATAGCTCTCCAATACAACTGTTTTCTCAAACATACTATAAATCTAAAACATCTAAAAAGAATTATTGGAATATGATTTATTAGGTATAGAAATTAAGTGGTCAGTAAACCATTCAGTTCTGCATATTGCAATAAAATAATGGTCTTTGCATCCTTTATTTCGCCACTTTTTACCATCGTCAATGCTTTTTTAAAATTGATTTCTAACACCTCAATTTCCTCTTGTTCTGCTGCGACTCCTCCCCCATCATTGACTTTCATATCTTTGGTATATGCTGCTACAAAAAAGTATAAAATCTCTGTTACCGAACCAGGAGACATGTACATTTCTAGGACTTTTTCGACTTTGGAGATTTGGTAACCTGTTTCTTCTTCGGTTTCTCGTCGGATGCTTTCTTCGGCATTTTCTTGTTCTAAAATTCCTGCACAGGCTTCTATCATCATGCCATCTTTATTGCCGTTGACGTAGGTTGCCATTCGGAATTGGCGAGTTAAGATAATAGTTTGTTGTTCCTTATTGTATAATAATATAGTCGCCCCATTTCCTCTATCATAGGCTTCTCTTTCTTGGGTTTCCCAAGTGCCATCTTTCTTTTGGTAATCAAAGATGACTTTTCGGAGGGAATACCAATTATCGGAAAGGAGTTCAATTTTTTTGATATTAACAACAGGATATGTGGATTCTTTCATTACAGAATGCTGTTTTAGAAAATCTATTAATTACAGTCCTACTAATATACTCCATGTCCATTAAGTTGTTTTACTTTGTGAATTGTTTGGCTAAAGGTTAACATCGGAAGCAAACGTAAAAGTATTATTCACCACTAGAATATAGTCACCCAATTTTTCTACCATTTAGTTATTTAAGTTCATTTAGTTTACTTTAGCTATTTCTTAAATGGGCTTAAATGTCTTAAATGGTAAAATTAAAGAAGATTATTAATTATGCTAAATAGTTACAAAAATTATAAAAATCAGCGTCAAAAAATAAAGCAATGAAAGATAAATTAATATTCGCCACAGGTAACCCAAATAAAGTCAGAGAAACAGGTCAAATCCTAAAGGATTTCATGGAAGTCATCAGTATGAAGGACATTGGGGCAACCGAAGATATTCCTGAAACCATGCCTACGTTGGAAGGCTGCGCCTTACAAAAGGCTCGATATTTAGCTACAAATTATCAAGTTAATTGTTTTTCAGAAGATACAGGATTGGAAGTCGATGCTTTGGATGGCGCACCAGGGGTTATTACGGCACGTTATGCTGGGCCTGCTAAAGATGCGGATGCTAACATGGCTTTATTATTAAAAAATTTAGGCGATAATACCGATAGAGGCGCTCAGTTTCGGACAATTATCGCTTTAATTTTGGATGGCGAAGAACACCTTTTTGAAGGGATTGTTAGGGGAACGATTAGTCATCAAAAAATGGGAACTGGCGGTTTTGGTTATGATCCTATTTTTATTCCAGAAGGACATAACCAAACTTTTGCCAATTTATCTTCGGACATCAAGCATGGTATTAGTCATCGGTCTAGAGCTTTAGCAAAATTGGTTACTTTTTTAGATAATAAAAAATAATAGTTTTAAAATAATTATAATAAAACAAAATGATTATTTACATTTAGGTCAAATTAGACCTACTATGAGTAAAGAAAACCAGAAAAAGCAAGTTCATCAACCCGATGATAAACTTATCAAAACGGTGATGAAAGAAAAAGAAAATGCACAAGCATATCTGAAAAATTTTCATCCCGAATTGGTAGAGATCTTGAATATCGAGCAATTGGAACTTCAGTCAGAAAGCTTTCTTACATCAGAATTTGAGCTATTTGAATCCGATATAGTTTATCGTTGTCCTTTCAAAAACTCAGAAGAAAACCTTTATTTATCTTTGATTTGGGAGCATAAACTAAATCCAACTAAATGGATTTCCATCCAATTGGGTTTATATAGTTCTTGGAAGAAAACTCATAATCGACTAATAATCAGTAAAATAAGTTCTAT
>CAZXYA010000365.1:0-9744 GCA_964644655.1 uncultured Saprospiraceae bacterium
GGGTAATGCCAAGTCTATTTGCTACTTTTATGATAACGGCCACCACTATTTTAATCATTCCCCATTTTTAACAATAATTATGCAAAAGGGTAAAAATTGGCTATGCCGATAACTATTGGTAGAAAATTTAGCAAATAGCGAATCGTCGCTATCCTTAATTCTATATTTCTATTCTTAGTGACGACGCAGGAATAAATTGAGCCATATTACTTGTTCTTTTAGCAACCCGTCCGCTTTACGGTTCACTTGCTGCGCAAGCTCATCTTCTAAGAACCCTTAAAAAAGCCTTATGTAGCGGGACTATATGCGGTTTTTTAAGCGCCCTTAGAAGAAAAAATAACTGCGTACTCTGGCACACTTTATTTCTACCTCGTCACTTAAACCCAAATTTTAAAATTTTAAACAACTGTTATGAAAAAAATGATGCTTAGTATGCTTATCCTATTTACATTTATTAGCTTTAGTTATAGTCAAAGAGATAATACGCTTTTCAATAATCGCTTTAGTATGACTGGTGCCTGGGCTGGGGCTGGCGTTTCATTTACCAAAATGGCCAACCAATCCATAGGTCAATTTGAATCAAGTGTACTGCTTGAATATAATAATTCGCTGCTTTTGGGATATGAATGGCGCTCCAATTTAAATGAACTAAAGCTTCCCAATGCAACGGATAATCCTACCTTTAAATTTGGGTATAGTACCTACTTAATTGGGTATAATTATAAAACGCATCAAACTTTTCATCCTAAATTTACGGTGGGTATAGGTTCAGGTTCTCTAAATCTAAATGGAGCTGAAGATAAAGTACTTGTCGTACAGCCTTCTATAGGGCTTGAAATTAATTTACTTCAATGGGCGAGATTAAGCCTTGAAGGAGGCTATAGACATGTTGCAAACACACAAACAACTGGTATTGAAAATAGTGACTTATCTAATTTTTTCGGCGCTGCCGTCCTAAGATTTGGATGGTCTTGGGAATAAAATTCTGTTGAAAACATCTCAAATTAAAGACATCAAATTAACATTATACCTTTTTAATTATTCATTGAATGTAAATTATTTCAATAGGCGATAGTATTGAATTTTATTAAAAAAGAAAAGAAAATTCCAATACCTATTACAGGTGCATCCCAAATTGTCCTTCGTAGCTTAGACCTGCTGGTCTGAGTAGTCATTTAATCTACTCAGACCAGAGGTCTAAACTACTTTTCGTAATAATTTGAGATGCCTCACTATCATCCGATTTCAACAATTATTAAATTTTGTATTATGAAAACATATTTTTTAGTCTTATTTTCTACGGTTTGCAGTTATGCATCTGCTCAAACTTCCGTTTTAAACCAATATATTCAACAAGGAATAACACAACATATACAAAGTCAAAAACACGATTTATCCATCGAACAACAAACCTTAAAATTAGCGGAAGTAAAAGGAAGGTTGTTGCCAACAATTACTTTTGATGCGAACTATTTTTTATCGAATGGTGGCAGAACCTTAGATTTCCCTTTAGGAGATTTATTCAATCCCATCAACGCTACTTTAAATGAATTGACGGGGAGTGCAGATTACCCAACCAATTTTGAAAATATTGCGGAGCCCTTCTCTCCACACAATTTTCAAGATACCAAACTAAGGGTACAGTATGCTATTTTTAACCGAGCCAGTTATTATAATTATAAAGCGCAAGCTCAATTAATTGACCTAGAAGAAAGCAAAAAAAGAACGTTTGAACAAACCTTAACTAAAGACATTAAAATCGCCTATTATCAATATTTCAAATTGGATGCGCTAAAAGCAGTAGTGGAACAATCCCAGCAACAGTTACAAGAAGTGCTTCATTTTAACAAAAAACTAATCAAATATGAACAAGTAACAGAAGAAATATTGGTGCATTTGGCTTATGAAATAGAAAAGAATAAATCTCAATTAATTGGATTACATCAGCAAAAAGAAAATGCCAAGGCTTATTTCAATACCCTGCTTAATAGAGATTTAGGCGTAGCCATTCAAGCAGATAGCGACCTCAAAATGCAGCTTGACAATAGTTTAATGGTAGAAAAAGCTATTGATTTAAGGGTACTTCAAAATCAAGCGTTTCAGAATAGTCCCGCCTTATTGCAGTTTTTTCAAAGTACAAAAATTAATGAAACCATTATTACTGCTCATAAAAAAAGTTTATTACCCACTTTAGGGGTAGAAATTGCTTCTGGTTTTCAGGGAACGGGCTATCATTTTAATAAAGACCAAGCCATCACGACCATTGGTTTCGGGTTAAATTGGGTGCTTTATGATGGGCAACAACGCAAACGAAAAATTGAACAATTACAAATCGCTTCCGCTAAAATTGGTAAGGATTATGAACAGTTAAAACAGCAAATCCAATTGGAGGTCTTACAATATTTCCATGCTTTAACTGCTGCTAAACATAAAGTCAAAGTTGAAGAAGTAGCGCTAAAAAGTGCTAAAAAACGCTTTGACTTGGCCCATAAACGCTATCAAAACCATCAAATTTTATTGATTGAGTTATTGGATGCCCAAACGAAATATACCAACGCCCAAGTAATGGTGCAATTATCAAAATATGAAGTATTGATACAATTGGCAGAATTGGAACGGGCTGCGAGTTTGTAATCGGTAGAAAAGCCTTCAGGCTTTCCCGTCAAAGGCCTTTAGGCCTGAAATCAAAATCGACCTAAAGGTCGTGGACGGAAAAGCCTGAAGGCTTTACTACCAGTTGTCCCTTAAATTTTTCCTAATAATACATTCTCACTAAAGGATGTACTTATCCATTAAAAAATGAAAAAACTACTCTTATTGTCCATATGTTTATATCTAGGTGCTTGCAAACAGCACACCACTATTCCTATCTCTGAAACAAAGGATGGTATGGAAATACTCCCAATCGTCCGCACCGAAAAATTAAGTTTAATCAATGCACCAATCCCTATCCATACAATAGGAACCATAGGCATTCGAGAGGTTCAAAATCTATCTTTTAAAACAGGCGGCATCATTGAACAAATTTATGTCAAAGCCACTCAGAAGATACAAAAAGGACAATTATTAGCAACCGTCACCAATACAGAAATGGAGGTGCAGGTTCAAAAAGCACAACAGGCAGTCGATAAAGCAAACCGAGACTTGGAAGTTATCCAAAAAATGTATGCAGATACTGCCGCAACTTTAACTCAGGTAGAAAACCTAAAAACCAATGCTGCCATAGCTAAAGCCAATCTAAAAACGGCACAACTGAATCAAGCACATACTAAAATAATTGCCCCAACAAGTGGTCGAATTTTAAAACGATTAGCTGAAAATAATGAATTAATTGGCCCTGGTGTTCCCATTTTACAATTAGCTACAAATGGGCAAAAAGGCTTGGTGATTAAAACCAATATTTCAGATAAAGCAATCACAAAATTACATTTAAGGGATAAAGCAAGTGTCCGTTTTGATGCCTATCCAAAACAGGATTTTAAGGCCTACGTTTCCCAAATAGCGGAAGTTGCCGACCCCAATACTGGCACTTATGCTATAGAATTGAACTTTGAAAACACTAATGGATTGGTCTTAAAAAGTGGCTTTATTGGAAAAATAACTTTGTATCCAAGCAAACAACTTTCCTATTATAAAATTGACTTAAACGCTTTGGTAGAAGGCTATGAAAATAAGGTAAATCTCTTCAGTTTGAAAACCATTGAAGGAAAGAGTATAGCTAGAAAAATATCGGTTAATCCCGACTATATTGGCAGTAATTTTTTTACTACTTATGAGACAGAATTAGAAGAAGGCCTATTAATCATTACGGAAGGGGCAGCTTATTTATCGGATGGAATGGAAGTGCAAGTTAAATAGTCATCATTCAAGATTAATTTTATTGAAATTTGAAATCATACAAGTTTATAATACAATAAATAATAGTAATGCCGATGGTTTCAGTCTCCAGACTGGAATCCACTATCTCGTCGTCTCCAGACGACCTATAAAAATTATTCCGGTCGTCTGGAGACGACCAGATAACCATTTCAAGTCTGGAGACTTAAAATATCGGTTTATCATTCAAAACTAAGTCCATGCAATTACCAAAAATAGCCATAAAAAACAGCCAGTTTATTTTCATTTTGACCTTGATTGCCCTCATCATTGGCATTCGTTCTTTTCAAAATATGCCCAGAACTGAAAATGCGGAAATCAATGTCCCGCTTTTCAATATTTTTATAAGTTATACTGGTACGAGTCCTGAGGATATGGAACACTTAATCGTCAATCCGATAGAAGAAGCCTTGAATGATTTAGCCGATATAACCAAAATAAGTGCTTGGATGGGCGAAGGCGTTTGTGAAATATTTTTAGAAGCTTCTTTTGATATTGACCCCGAAGAAAAGTATGATGAAATCCTTAGAACGGTAACAGAAGTGCGCAATGAGTTGCCAAAAGACATTGCGGCTGTCAAGGTAGTACAATTCAAGCCAACAGACCAAGCGGCTATATTTCAATATGCTTTAGTCGCAAAAAACAGTAATTATAAACAATTAACGGAACAAGGTGAGTTGTTTAAAACGATGCTAAAGAAAGTAAAAGGCGTCAGAAAAGTAGATATCGAAGCTGTTCCAGAAGAAGAGGTTCGTGTTTCGCTAGATTTCCAAAGAATGAGTCGGCAGCATATCACTTTGCAACAAGTTATCCAAGCGTTATCCGCCAATAATATAAATATGCCAGGAGGCGCAGTAAATGCAGCCGACAAAACATTTAGCGTATCGACGAATGTTACGAATAAAGGATTAAAGGACATTCAAGAAACAATCATTGTCGCAAGAAAGGGGCAAATTGTCTATTTAAAAGACATTGCAAAGGTGGAAATGGATTATGCCGACCAAGGTTGGATTGCCCGCTTTAATCAAGAGAACGCTATTTGGGTCAATGTAAAAATGAAAAATGGGGCAAATATTTTACAAGTTGCCACCGCCATCAAAAAAGTAGAAGCGAAATTTGCACCTACCTTACCCCCAAATATTCGACTCGCAATAGCTTACGAACAAGCAAGTGCCGTAAAAGAAAAAATTGATAATTTCTCTATTAATTTGCTGCAAGGTATGGTTTTAGTCGGGGCAATTATTTTATTATTTATCGGTTGGCGAGCAGCCGTTATTATCATCACGACCATTCCACTTTGTATTTTAGTAGGCTTAGCCATTCTAAATGGAAGTGGTTTTGCCTTGCAACAAGTTTCGATAGCAGGATTAATTCTCTCTTTAGGTTTATTGGTAGACAATGGTATTGTGGTCATTGAAAGCATTGACCGTTATTTAAAAGAAGGGTTAGCGCCTAAAGAAGCGGCTATTAAGGGGACAAGTGATGTAGGGTTTGCGATTATTAGTTCGACCGCTACTACTATATTAGCCTTTTTCCCGTTGACTCAATTAGGCATGGGCGGTGGAGAAATGATAAAAGCTTTACCACTAACGGTAACCCTTACTTTATTGATTTCTTTGGTTTTATCCTTAACCCTCTCCCCTATTTTAGCGAGCAAAATCATGCGAATTCCTAAAAAAGAACATGGTTTCATGGAACGATTTTTAGTGGCCATCACCAATAAAGTTTATCGCCCCATTTTACATTTTTGTCTACGATTTGGTTGGATAGTCCTTGCTGCTGCCATTGCCTTATTAGTGTTTAGTATCAGTCTTTTCCCCAAAATTGGCGTCAGTTTATTACCACCCGCCGATAAGCCAATGGTGTTAATCAATGTATCGGCACCAAAAGGAACCAATTTAAATAGCACCGATAAAGCGGTGCGCTATGTAGAACAAATTTTGGATACCATTCCGTATGTAAAAAACTATGCCACCAATATTGGGCATAGTAACCCACAGGTTTTCTTTAATCGACAATCCATTAATTTTGAAAGTTATGAAGCCCAATTATTAGTCAACTTCGATTATTGGGACGCTCAACAGTTTTATAAGACTATCAACCAGCTCCGTCAAATTTTTAAGCAAAATACGAATGCTCGGATTAAAGTCATCGAGTTAAAAATGAATACCACGAATACACCCATAGAGTTTGTTGTCATTGGCAACC
Source organism: uncultured Saprospiraceae bacterium (assembly GCA_964644655.1). Lineage (GTDB taxonomy): Bacteria > Bacteroidota > Bacteroidia > Chitinophagales > Saprospiraceae > JAFMDF01. The sequence goes on from CAZXYA010000365.1 coordinate 6,085, forward strand.
ACCAAGATACCTTGAAAAAAATATCACAACTAATCGCTACTAAACTAAAAGAGACCCCTCGTATAATTAATGTGAGCAATCCTCTGGAGGTAGACAAAACAGGCCTAAACATTGAGTTAAACAAAGAAAAGGCAGGTTTAATAAATCTATCCGCCGCTCATTTTCATCAAACCATTCGAGCTAGTTTAAGCGGATTGTCATTAGGAGAAGTATCTTTTTCAGATGGCAAAGAGTATGAAATGGTCCTAAGAATGCCTTTTGATAAAAATCCTACAATTAATGATTTTAATCAAATTTATTTCACAACCAATACAGGCCATCAAGTACCCTTTAACCAAGTTGCAAGGGTTCAATTTAAATCCTTAAAACCGCAAATATTGCATAAAAACCTAGAACGTTTCAATTGGGTCAGGGCCGATGTCGTAGAAGCAGACCAAACGCTTGCTTTGACTCAACAAATTAATGAACGCCTACAAAAACTGCCACTCCCAACAGGTTATTCGATTGTCCCAGCAGGAGAATTAGCGGAACAAGAAGCCCTTTTTGGAGATTTAGGTACTATTTTCATCTTAATTTTATTTGGCATTTTTTCCATTTTGGTCTTACAATTTCGGTCTGTCCTGCAACCAATCGCTGTCTTTTCTGCCATTCCTTTTGCGACCAGCGGTTCTTTCATTGCGCTCTATTTAACGGGCTGGCCTTTTTCTTTTTTTGGTTTTATTGGATTTATTAGTTTAAGTGGAATAGCCGTCAATGATTCCATTTTAATTGTTGACCAAATTAATCAGTTACGAGCACAAGGGATGGAACGTTTAGCGGCGATACAGTTGGGGAGTGAACGCAGATTAGTGCCAGTTGTCTTAACTACCTTAACTACTATTATAGGATTAGTACCATTGGCATTCTCTCAATCTAATTTATGGACGCCCATTTGTGCAACAATTATTGGAGGAATGTTGTCTGCCACTTTAATGATTTTATTGATTGTACCCGTTTTGTATAAGTGGTTTACAAAGTAGAAAAGGTCAGCATAGCTTAATTTACTTTCGTCTAATTATGAATGTTAATGATTTATAATAAAGACTGCACGAAGTCTTATTTTCGACACGGAAGGATACGGTTTTTAATTATGAACAATTATGGCGCTTATTTAATCCCACCCACAAAATATTTTTCCGCAGGCATTTCTACCTGTGGCAAAGTGGTTTGATTCATAACAGTTTCTTCTGAAATAATTTCATTTTTAAATAATAAAAAAGCGACTAAACTATACACTTCATCTGGCGTTAAGGAGCCAGGTAAATTTTGGGGCATCGCTCGATAGGTATAATCAAAAATAGTAGAAGCATAAGGCCAATAATTACCAATATTTTTTTGCCTAGCTAATTCAACAGATTCTGCAAAACGAAAAGGAGAACTAGCGGCTTCTCCGACCAATACGTCTTGTGGTCCTTCTTTACCCGTTGCCCCATGACAAACGGCACATTTCATTTTATAAATCTCGACTCCCTCTGCAACAGTCCCTTCTCCTGCTGGCAATCCCTGTCCGTCTGGCCGAACATCTATGTCTAATGCCTTGATTTCTGCTGGGGTAGCCGTCCTGCCAAAGCCAAAACGCTCTGGCTGTTTAGCTCCTTTTTTAGTGGTAGGATTTTGTTGAAAGGACCATAGAAAAAAAGTAGTCCCCAATAGTAAACAGCATAGAAAGCTATATTTTAAATTTTTCATTTTATTTATCTTTTTAATAGGTAGTGCTTCCAGAACTTAAAGTTCTATCCATTACCCACAGAATAAACAAGGCAAAAAGTGCCGAAGCTACGCTCCTTTAAGGTATTTTCAGTATAATATAGTTACATTTAGCTACAGACGGTGTCAGAGCGCTGCTCTTTTACCAAAAAATTAAGGAGCATCGCTCCGAAGCTGTCTGTAGAAAACGTTATTTATCCTTTTTTCTCTAAAGGAGCGTAGCTTCGGCACTCAAAAAGTATTCTGTGGGTAATCAATAGAACTTTAAGTTCTCGAAGTACTTAGCGCAATTATCCTCATTGCTTACCCTCACGTTTTTTAATTTGCATTTTAATTCATTCCTAACTCATATCAAACATAACTGCTCCATTTCCTTCTACTCTCCAAGCCCTAATTTGATTATTATGATAAAAAGTACCAGGCCCATGCACCTTAAAAAATTCCTTTGGACTCAATTGTACGCCTCCTTTTTCATCGGTTGCTCGACTCAATAAAGTAGTCGTTTGTCCATCCCAATTCCAAAGAAAACGGAAACGAGTTTGGCATTTGGATAATATCGGCTGCTGCAATTCTGCTAGTTGCCAATGTTTACCACCATCTGTACTAATTTCTACTTTAGCAACTTTTCCCGCACCACTCCAAGCATAACCTCTAACTTCCCACCAACCTTTTTCGGGCAAAACATAAGGAAAACTAGGAAAAGTAATAATAGATTTTGCGCCCATCTGCAGCGTAAACATATGAGATTTACCATCTCGCAAAACATCTGTATATTTAGACGTTTCTTCTCTAGTCATAAAAGGCTTATCTCCTACTTCAATCCGTCGCAACCATTTCACATTGGCACTACCTTCATAACCAGGTAATAATAAACGAGCAGGATAGCCTTGTTCTGGACGAATAGCTTCTCCATTTTGCCCATAAGCAATCACACTATCTTCTAAAGCCTTTTCAATTGGAATACTACGAGTCAAAACGGCAGCATCTCCGCCTTCTGCCAATAACCATTTTGCGCCTGGTTTTACACCTGCTTCTTTTAATAACATCGCCAAGGAAACACCCGTCCATTCACTCGTACTGATTAAACCATCCATTTCTTGCGCACTTACTTTTTCGGTCGTCGCCTTACTCGGTAAAGATAAATAGCCATTCCCAGAACATTCAATAAAACAAATTCTTGACACCGCAGGAAATCGTTTTAAATCTGCTAAAGTTAATAATAAGGGGCGTTCCACCATTCCATGTATCAATAATTGATATTTGTTGGGGTCGATGTCTGGAATGCCTCCATGATGCCGTTCAAAATGCAAATCAGCAGGGGTTAAAATACCATTTAAATCTTGCAAAGGAGTGGTCGAGTACCCCGAATGAAAAGGAACCATTATTTTTCGACGAGGTGTTTCAAAAGGAGAGCGTTCGCCTAATTCTCTTGGCGGAAGCCCTAATACTTTAGTAGCATCTTCTGGTACTTCTATCTCCATATCTTCTTCGTAATCTTCATCCGCTATCATCTCCTCCTCTATCTGGGCTTCGGTATATGCTTGAGGAATAATGGCATCATAAGCCGTTTTGATTAATCCGCCACCAAGGAGTCCAGCCGTACCTACTAACCAATCTCGACGATTAAGTGGAAAGATTTTTTTATCGGAATTTTCTGTAGCCATTATTTATCGTTTTGTATGCAAATTAGGTAGGGTAAATAAAACTAAAAAATGGAAATTCTAATAATTTATAAAAGACATACGTCTTTTGATGGACATATCAGCTACAGACTATTACGAATCAAGCTGAAAAATTATCTCTTTTGATAATATGATAAGTCTTCAAAAAAGCTTAAATTGAAAAAATTGGAAGTTCTTTTCCTTCAAAAAAATTAAAACAAATGGACAAAAATCTAAATGCCAAAGATAAATT
>CAZXYA010000366.1:0-9732 GCA_964644655.1 uncultured Saprospiraceae bacterium
TAATTTTCTGTTCGTTGCTTGGCATCTTCCACGATAGGAGAGAGGACGCTTTGAATGTCCTTCATATCAATTTCTTCTACTTGCGCCACTTTCGGGGGATTCATTACGATGCGTAACACATCAAATTGACCTGCCACACTTAATCCTGCGGAAATCAATAAACAGAATGCCATACCCATAAGGTTAGCATTTTGCCCACGCACATGACCATTATTTAGAACAAATTCCTTAAAATAAGAACGAGCGATAAAACGGTGTAATAACTCCATGCCAATGATGGCTGTAACAGTAATAATAAACGCTAATACATTTCCAAAAGCCAAAGAACCAATAATGCCAATCATAAAGGCAAATATTTTGGCGGACTCTGTAATTCCAGAAACAGCATTGGATGCCCAACTGCCAACAGTAGCAAATCTAAAGAGGGCAAAATTACGCTCGTAAAATGGCTTAGATTCGTAGCGGTTTTTCAATCTGCGATACTCGGAGGCTTCGTCTTGGTGCTTCTCCTTTCGCTTGTGTAAATCATCATTTTTTCGTAACATTAGCTCGAAGTTTTAAATTTCAAAATAACCGTCCTTTGAGTCACGACCTCATTGGGCGGTTTTTTATATCGCAGTAAATATAATAAGAAAATTATTTTATTGCAGTAATTAAATGTATTTAAACTGAATAAAACAAAACTTTAGCACCTTGCATAGATTTTTTGTCTATTTTGATTAAGGTTGTGGTATTATTTCCTAATCGTCACAAATGAAAATATTTAGCCTCTTTTCTGGAATTGGTGGTTTTGAATTGGGAATTATCAAAGCCTTTTGAAAAGAAAATGTAAAAGTGATTGGCGTATGTGAGATTGATAAATTCTCTAGTGCTGTTTTAGCCCATCGTTTTCCATGAGTTAAAAATTATGGAGATGTAAGCAAAGTAGATACTGATGAATTACCCGATTTTGATATATTGGTTGGTGGTTCTCCTTGCCAAGATTTATCCATTGCCAAAAATAATAGAGAAGGTTTAAAGGGAAGTAGAAGCGGTTTATTCTTAGAATATGTTAGAATTTTAAGAGAAAAGAAGCCTACCTTCTTTGTGTTAGAAAATGTGGCAAGTATGAATAATAAGGATAGAGACTTTATTTCTGAAACATTAGGCGTTGAACCAATAATGATTAATTCCGCTTTACTAACCGCTCAAAATAGAAAGAGATATTATCGAACTAATATTCCCAATGTTAGCCAACCAACAAATGCAAATATTGGCATTCAAGATATTTTAGAAGACAATGTGGACAAAAAATATTTTTACAATCGACAAGCCAAAAAAGGCAAACAAACCATACTTTCAGGTAATGAAAAAACACCTTCGCCATTAATAGAAATCAGAAGCGAGTTGGGTAAAGCACAAAGAAAACAAAACAAAAAACTCTTTGGTGTTGATAGTAATAAAAGGAATAAAGAGACTGTCCAATATGTTGTTTGACCAAGCAATAAAGCTAATTGCCTAACAGGTGGTATTCGTGCAATTAATATGTTTGTAGTCCAAAAGGAAGGTGGATATGGAGCAAGCCTATTAGCCGTTAGAAGCCCTACCCCAATAGAAACAGAACGTTTGCAAGGCTTTCCTGATAATCGAACCTTGGTTCCTCGAAAAAATAGAATGATGTCAGACACCCAAAGATTCAAACAAACTGGAAATGCAGTAACCGTCAATGTGATTGCTCATATTTTTTCCTTTTTGAAAATTCATCTGGATAGAGCAGAAAAGGGGTATCAATCCAGTAACCTTTCTTCCTCATTTGTTACCCCTTTGGTTGTCTCCAAAAAAAGAAAACCTAAGAAAAAAGTATTGACAAAAAAGGGCTATATATCGTACTATACAACACCCAAAAAGAAAGGGTTAAGCTTGGAATCTCAAAGAGCTATCATTAGCCATTTTGCTAAATTTGATAATGCTACTATTGAAAAAGAATTTATTAATGATGGAAATAATGCCATTTTAAAACAGGCAGTCGCTTATGCTCAAAAGCACCAGATAACGTTTGTTATTGCTACGCTTGATTGTCTTGCTGATGATTTAGATTTAATACTATCCACTAAAAAGAAGCTAGGAAATTTATTTGAATCTTGTGATTTAATGGCTAATGATAGTTTGACTATTTCTATTGCTTATCAATACAATCAGAGAAATAAACTCCTCTCTTCTATAAAGACAAAAGCGGCTTTTGAAGCTAAGAAAAAGCAAGGTCAAATTTTTGGGAATGCTCAGAATTTGACGGCTAAAGGTAGGCAAATGGGGCTTGAGAAAATTAGGTCTAAGACTGCTTTTGATAAGCAGCAACAGAAGGTTTTGGCTATTATTCATAAGTGTAGAAAAGAAGGAATGGGGTGGGGGAAGATTGCTAAAATTTTGAATGAGTTTGGATTTAGAACTAAGCATGAAAACTTGTTTTACAAGATGAGTGTGAAACGTCTAAAAAAAAGTTTTGATGAGGATTTAACAAATATGTAGATGTTGTTTACTATTTATTGCCTTTGAAACTGACTACAACAAAACAATTAAGAGAAAATAAAATGAGATTATTGTTTTAACGGGTAAATTTTGTTAAAATGTAAATAAAAAATGGACTGTTCATTTTTTCCTAACTAGACGATGTAAAATAAAATTTTACAACTAGGGGTTAGTCCAGATTGAAATGACGGGTGGGTTCTTAAACGTTTACCCGTCATTTCAATGATGACTGACAACTAGAATGTATTTAATTTGTTTGTTTTCTTAGCCAACTTACACCAAGATAAACTAATGGTGTATCAATAATTGCAAAGCCTACTTTTAGTAGATAAAACGGTAGAGATAATTCAAGAATAAACAATAAGGTATATTCTGGGCTAATTTGATAGAAGGCAATCAACATAAAAACTAATGTATCAATAAGTTGGGAAATAATTGTTGAAAAATTGTTTCTCAACCATAAAGCTTTGCCTTTTGTTCTTTTTTTCCACCATTCAAACACAATTACATCATTTGCTTGTGCCAAAGAAAATGCTATAACACTAGCTGCGATTATTCTCAAAGAACTACCAAATACTAATTTATATTCTTTATCAAAACTATATGTACTATGCGGTTCTAGATTTATAAAGAGAAAGGTAAATATAAATACTAAAACTGAAGATATAATTCCTCCTAAAATAAAATATTTTACAAGTGATTTTCCATAAACTTCCTCTACAATATCTGTAATAAGAAAAGAAAAGGGGGCCATAAATATTCCAACAGATACAGGTACTCCAAGAAATTCTACAATTTTACTACCCAACATATTCATTCCCACAAGCAAAGCTATAAACAACGAAAAAAGAATATAAATTTTTGGATTATTCATGATAATTTTTGAAAGCACTAAGCAGTGGGTAATAAATATCTTCTTCTGATTTCATATATATCTTTTCATTAGTTTTTTGATTAGTGAATTTAATGGAATTAATACCCCTTATAATTGCTAATGGTGTTTGTTCATTTCCTTCTCCCATTGCAAAAACTCCCATTGTAGCAAGTGAATCAACAATGTTTCTAGAAACCATTGTAAAGTGTCTTCCAAACAAATCTATGGCTTCTTTATCTTTATATTCTTTTAATGGTTCCAATCCATGAAATCCTATGGATATTCCTATCATACCATATCTCATTGGTACAGGCCAACTATCAGTAATAATTATTGCTAAATCATTAATTTTGTTTTTTTTCTTTAAAAAATTGCAAATTCTTTCTGCTTCATTTTCTATGTTCTCAGGCCATAAAATATAATGTTTCTTACCATTTGTAGCGTCAATTCCTGCGAAAGGAATGAGTGTATTATTTTTTAGTGTCATCAAATCATAAGAATAGTGATTCTTACTCCTTCGGAAAACAAAATCGGCTTCTGTTTCCATTAATTTATTTTTATCTTTAACACCACTTACTGGAATACATCTTCCTTGGTGGATTGCTAATATTTTTGAAGTGATAATTATTATATCTTTTTCTCTTAATTTGGGTAAGTACTCATCTAAAATATCATAAATATTATCTTTAGGAGGAATAATCTTTCTTGTTTTGATAGGTGAAATTTCCATTATTTTGGCGTTTTGAAAAATTATTTAATTTAGATTAGACATGGTTTCTGTTCCTACCATGAGAAATTAATTTATTATATTGATAATGCTTTGGTATCTAAGTATTTGAAATCTATCTGGTTTTTCTACAAACTAATGCTAACGCCATTCTATCATTTTCAGTATTATTAGGGAAAGCTGAATGTATTACCAAGGGATGGTGAACACATGCTTGACCTATCTTCAATGGTACTGTTCTTATATTTGCCGTTTTAGGAACTGATAGATATAATGTTTCAACACCATCTTTGTTAATTTCTTTCTTATGAGGAAGTAGTCCTTTTAAATGAGAATGAGGTAAATATCTTAAACAACCATTGTTTTCATCTGTATCTTGAAGAGGAATCCAAATATTAATCCTTGAAAAACTATTCATTGACGAACCCACATATGCATCGTCTTGATGCCATTTAGTTTCTCTTGCTTTACTCTTTTTATGAAAAAATCTAGCTTTACAATCAATCCATTTAGGTTCAACATTGAAAACTTTTGCTGCAATTTTTTTTGCTATCATAATGGTTTCTTTAAAAATAAATGGACTTTCGTTTTCTTTATCATACAATGGATTATCTATATACACAAGTGAATCACAAATATCAGCATTAATAATTGTGTTTTCCTTTTCACTTTCAGCTAGAACCTCAGAATAATACTTTTTTAATTTTTGGATACTATTTTTATCAATAAAGTCATCAATAATGGAATATCCAATCAAGTTAATTTTTTTTTTGTGAAACTTCATTTTTGTAAATTGTTTTTATTAACTCAATTCCTTTGTGGTTTTCTACTATTTCAGAAATAATTTGGTATTTTTTAGGAATTTCAGGAAAAAAAGTATCACATTCGTATGTTTTCTTTATCTCTGTTACGAGAATTTCGTCAATTACATCTAATTCCAGAAATTGCTGATATATTGTTTCTCCTCCAAAAATAAAATAGGTTTCTATATCTCTCAATAATTCTTTTGTTTCAAAAAAATCTTTTATATCTGAAGCGATAATTAAATCATTAGTTTCCTCTATCTTTAAGGACTTAGTTAGTATAATGTTTAATCTATTATATAATGGTCTTCTTTGAGCAGGAATGGATTCCCATGTCTTACGTCCCATTAAGAGTGCATTTCTTTTATTATTATCACTAGTTGTTCTAGTTATTTTACTGACCCATTTTAAATCATTCGGAAAATACCAAGGCATCGTACCATTTTTTCCAATTCCTCTTTTTTGGTCGTAAGCAACAATTAGTTTAATCATGTAATAATTTATTTAAAGTAAATGATTTTATAATATAATTACAAGCCCTGTTCATATTTAACGTGAAAGCATCTTGGTAAATTTGCTGTATTTTTCTTTTGCGGATACTTACATTATTTTCAATAAGATGAATCTCACTCCATATTTGGTAACTTTTTTCTTTTTTAAGTTTTGAATTCTTATAAATCGAATGTAATAATGATATTCCTTCTTTCTTTCGATTATTTAAGATTAGTAGCTTAGCTATTCTAATTTGCCACCCAGAAGGTCCGAAAGAATTTTTAACCTCATTAACTAAATTATCTATTTCAACACTTGATTCTTGATTACCCAAATGATAATCAACTAAACCCAAGCCAGAATTAATCCTAGGAAGCCATACGGTATCATTATTTATTGAAGATTTCTTTGCAGTTTCAAAAAAAACTAATGCTTGGTTATAGTTTTCATTCTCTAGGTAATATACTCCTAAAGTATGAAATAATAATGCTAAAGATTTTTGGTCGAATTTATCGTAGGATTGTTTAATTGTATTAACGAATTTTAAATCATTCATCAAGTTTTTATCAGGAATCATTAACTCTATTCGATTCCAAAATCTCCAAGTCAAAACTGCTAATGAAAAATCAACGCCTAGTACAGAGTACATTAACTTTGAATTAAACTCTTGGTCAAGAATAATAGAGTTGAGTAAATCTAAAGATTTGTGATATTGTGCAGTCGTATTATTAATATAAGCCTTATAAAGTAAGAAAATATGCTTGATAGTTGAATTAGTGAAATTTATCTTTTTGTCCAATATAAAGTTTATTTTATCTTCCTCTCCTAAATGCCAGTATGCGTTTAATAATAGAGTCTCGATTAAATCTAAATGTAAGTTGTTACTTTTTCTTTGTAATAATTCTTCTAGAAATTCTTTTAATTTTTCAACCTGTCCTGAACGAATAAATAATAACCTGTCTTCAAAAAAACTTGAGTTTTTCGAGAATAGAATATCAAAATCCATACTGAGATATTTATCTAATGAAGAATTTATCATATTTTTTTTGAATAAGTACAAATCTCTTTCGGTACAATTTGTAAGTTAGAATATTCTTTTTTGAATGCTTGACCAAAAAACTTAATTTCTAGACCTAGGTCTAATAAGATTTTTTCTAATTCCTGTTGAGTATATAATCGGTAACTAGAATTCTTGTTTATTGGTTTTGGTTTATTTAAAACTTTTCCATATTCTAATGTATGACCAGAATGATCTAAATATCTAGATTCTTTATTCCATTTATATTCTATAAGTGATATTGATTTATTTCCTATTTCCCAATCTAGTTGCAATTGGGGATTGGAATCAAAATATGAAGCATTAAGTAAGTTGGTAAAATGTTTACCTGTATTCACTTTTAATGAATTGCTAATTTTTTCAAAGAATTTAAGATTCAGTTCTTCATTCTCGAAGTATCCAATACATCCATCATAAAGATTTAAGACAACATCAAACTCATTAGTATAATTTATATCTAAAGAGTTTCCAACATGAAATTTAATATCAAGGTCAAGCTTATAAGATTCAGCTATTGCTCTGTTAATAAAGTCTTTAGTTATATCAATACCCACAACAGTATATCCTCGTTTAGCAAATTCTATAGAATGTCTTCCCCAACCACAGCCTAAATCAAGGATTTTTTCTTCTCCCGTTAACTTAAGCAAATTGATAATATAATCTACTTCTGAAAATGTTCTATCTGTCCAAGTTGATATTATTAATTTATCGGTCCAGTGAGTTCTATACCAACTTTTTTTCATAAATTTTATATTTATAATTAAGGCTTAGATTCTAGTTTTCTCTCGTTAATAAAATCTATTGAACCCTTTTAACGACTAATGTGTCATTAGACGAATTATATAATTCTTGAATTGTTTTTTTAAATATAGGATGAACTAAATTTGGGGCTATTTCCATAAGTGGAACTAGGACAAAATTTCTCTTATGCAAGTATTGGTGAGGAATTATTAATGAGGGTGTATTAACAATAGTACTTTCATAAAATAGTATATCTATATCAATAATTCTTTCTCCCCATTTTCGTTTTCTTATTCGTCCAATTATTTTTTCTAACTCTAGAATTTCATTTAACAATGCTGATGGAGATAAATCAGTCAATATTTTAAGGGCTTGATTATAAAAAAGTGGTTGGTCACTAACTCCCCAAGGTTCTGTTTCATATATTGAAGATAATTTTAAAATCTTACCTATTTTTTGACTAGTGTAATTTACCGCTTGGGATAAATTTTCGATGCGATTCCCTAAATTACTTCCAGTATGCAAATAAATAGTTTTCATTTCCATTGATTTCTAATTTATGAAAAGGCTAAAGAATAACTAACACTTAAACTATATACCCTCATCTATAATGCCCAAAATTACAAAAATCATTAGATTTCTTTCAGGTGTATTCCTAAAACCGTAAATTATTTCTTAACTATTCTTCTTTATGCCAAATCTTTACTAAGGTTTAGGTATAAAAAACAATAGATGTTTTTTTGAACAGAGAGACTTCTCACTCTTTTTTTAGAAAATCGCCCTACTTTCCCCTTTTTACTAAAGAACTATTGTTGAATGCGAGTTAAAGGTTGTAAAATTACAAAAAGAATTATCACATAAAAAGACAGTCAAGAATGTATTTTTTACTTTTAGTAGTAAAAAGAATTCTTTTTTGAATTTTTCTTGAGAACAAAGTGCTGTGTTCCCCTTTTAAATTAACCCACCCATCAAAAACAGGTTGGACATCTAAATCCTCCAAACTTTTCAACAAAAAGAAATCCAAAATTTGAGAAAAGAAAGGCATATTCTGAACCCTTTTAATAACGGCTTGTTTGAGTCATTCCTTTTCAAAAATGACTACTACAAGATGGGCTTTTTGAAAACCATATTGAATACTTGGACTTCCTAAACCAATCGCTTGTCCATGTTTTTTTAGTTTTCTAATCACTCGTCCAGAATCATCCCCATCATACATTTCAAAAAGATAAAGGGCTTTAGTTCATGGTAATTTTTGGCTTTCTAAAATGAAGACTCCATCGGGTTTAATAAACTGTTTGCCTCCTAGTGAAATCTTAGTTTTAGATTGTAGATTTTTGTCCTTTTTATTATTGCCCTCGGTATCAAAATCTCTGTAAAATAATGGTACATTAATGTTTTGTTGATGGCTTCGTAAGTCTAGCAAAATCTGAAAATAAAGCATGTATTTACGATGAAAATATTGGGTTTCAAAGACTGCTCCTATGCCCCCTTTGGGAAATAGAATGTCTTTTTCTGTTAATCTAAACTGATTGATTAATGCCTTTTTGCCATGCTTCGTTAAAAAATAGAAATTCTCTCTACCTCCTCTTTTGGGGTCGCTTGCAAACTTTCTGACACCTAGGTACGGTTTGGGTTTATCAATCCAATCTTTTGCTCTTTTTCTGATATAGGAGACATCAGAAGCAATACCCAACTGCTGCATATGAGATGGGGTTAAAAACTTATAACTGGCTAAAGCTAATAATATTTTATCCCTTACAAATGCTCCTTTTTGTATGGATTTTATATGGTTCATTTGGCTAGCTGCTAGTGACTAAACTTTGGAATAATAATTTTTTCTTGGAGTTCTTTGGGGTTAGTTGAAAGGAGCGTTGAAGGATTAAGCGTATGATTTTTTCATAGTTTTTCTATTGGTACATATTGTTTAGACTCCTCTACTAGGTATTTGAAAAGCTTCTTTAGCTTTCTTTTAGGGAGGTAGAAAAAGCCCTTATTACCTAGCATAAAATCGGGTGATTTTATCAGCGATACCTTTTGTTTTTTTCTAAATTTATTGTGCAGATAAAAATGAAACTCTGGTAAATCATGGAATGCTTTTGGGGCAAGACCAATTTCTTTAGCCATAGTGTTCATCGTTTTATGTCCACTCTCTCCTACCATTTTTAAAGCGGTATTTCCAAGGATTATGTCTTTCATTTTAGCGTTCATCTTTTGCCCAATTAATTGGTGAGAAAGCGTTAAATGAAGGGCGTATTTTCTTGATTCTGCTAATATGTCCTCAATAGAATCCGTGACATAGTTTTGAAATTCATCGACAAAAAGAAAAGTGGGTTTTCTGAACTTTTCGGGGATAGCCTGTCTTTTTAAGACAATCCCTTGAATAAGCGCTATGATTAATTTTCAGAACACAGGCGATACTTTTTTACCCATTCTCCCTTTAGCAAGATTGAAAATAAGCACCTTGCCGCTATTCAATGCTTTGTAGTTACCCCAAAAATTAGGACCACAAGTTAAGACAATAAATCTGCTTAAC
>CAZXYA010000367.1:0-9721 GCA_964644655.1 uncultured Saprospiraceae bacterium
TCTTGCACAAAATAATTAGCTCTAAACGACCGACTTATTCTTTGCTCGTTACTTAATATAGAGATTAGAGCGTAGAGAAAAGTGCCTAAAATATAGGCTGTATTATTTTTTTGCTCATCCAATGACACAAAAAGAGATTCATTCAGTTAAATAAATATAGAAAACTTAGTTTTACAAAGTTTTCTAAAAAGAATGAACTAAAGTTTTCATTACTAGTTTGTAATAAGGGAACAGATAATAAATAAGATACCCAAAATGATGGTTTTATTTTGTCCTTGTTCAAGGCGCAAAAAACGGAATTATGCCTTCGCATAATAAGTATTTTTGCAACGCAGAAGAAGGGCAAAAGAAAGCTATCAGATGGGTAGGTTATATTTTACCTGTTCCCTAATGTACTTTATTTATTCATTTTTGATACAACATATAATTTTAAAACAAAAATTTAAGATGAAAAAATTATTCTTTAGCATCTGTACTTTTGCTTTAGTCGCATTAATGACTACTACTTCTTTTGCTCAAATTAAAACACCTGCCCCAAGTCCAGGTGCTACCCTTACACAAGCTGTTGGCTTATCTGACGTGACGATTAAATATTCTCGTCCAAGTGTAAAAGGAAGAACTATTTTTGCGGCAGAGGGTTTAGTACCTTACGGTAAAGTATGGCGAACGGGTGCCAACCAAGCGACTAAAATTTCTTTTGGTGCGGATGTATCTGTAGGTGGAAAAGACTTAAAAAAAGGAGATTACGCTATTTTAACAATTCCTGCTGCTGATTCTTGGGCGGTACATTTTTACCCTTATGAATCTGGTAGTTGGTCAAGTTATGTAGATAAAGACCCTACTGCAGTTGCAACTGCCAAGGTAACCAACCTTCCTTTTTCTATTGAAAGCTTTTCTATTTCAGTAGAAGATATTACCGATGATAGTGGTAATTTAGCCTTTTTCTGGGGTACTGTTGCCGCAGAAGTACCTATGAAATTTGAAGTAGAGAAAAATGTACTGGCAGCTATTGATAAGACTTTAGCAGGGCCAACTGCTGGGGATTACTACGCTGCTGGCACCTACTTATTGTCTATTGATAAGGATTTGGACAAAGCTCTAATGTATGTTCAAAAAGCAACTAAAGGAGACAATCCAAGATTTTGGCAAGTAAGAAGAGAAGCCTTAATTTTAGCTAAATTAGGTAAAACTAAAGAAGCAATTACTGCTGCTACTTTATCAAAAGACTTAGCTGCTAAAGCTGGTAATGATGATTATGTAAGAATGAATGAGAAGTCCATCAAAGAATGGGCTATGAAAAAGTAAGCTTAAAAGCGATGAATGATGAATTTGCAAATTACTGAAAAGCCCTTTTTACTTCTCCGTAATCTAAACATTTATTCTTTCCTCGTTACTAACTATTAAGCTATCATCAATCAAAAAAGCTCAAGTCTTGTTAAAAGATTTGAGCTTTTTTTCATAAGGATCTCTAATTTTTGCTGTCATCAAGACATTCTTACCGCTTCTAAATACTAATTAAAAATTATCCTGCGTTTATGGTGCGTACATTTTTCAACCATAAAAATTCCCTTTTATAATAGCATTTTACTTTTTTTCATATTGTATTTTTTTATTCCTAAATCGTTGAGCTTTCAACTTAGTACTTAACTGTACATCAACTATTTAGCACTTAAATGATACAATCATTTTTAATCAACTAAAATTACAAAATGCTATTATTCTCAAGAAAAAAAATTCCTTATTTTTCCATCCTTTTATTTACCTGTTTCTTTATTTTTACAGCTTGCCAAGACGATGCGATAACAGATCTAGAAGAAGTAGTAACTCCTGAAGCACGAACTTTTCCTGGTGTAGATGAACGCTTATGGCCTTTTTTTCTACGCTTCGAAGATGCGGCTGTTGAAAGAGGATTTGCTGTAGATTTAGTAACTTCTAGAATTACAGGTGTCATAGAAGATTTAGAGGGAGAACATGTTGCGGGACAATGCTCCACCTTTGGTAATTTTCGCCCTGGCCGAGTGACACTAGATGCTGAATTTTGGGAAAGATCAAGCGATTTATTTAAAGAATTTATCGTTTTTCACGAATTAGGCCATTGCTTTCTAGATAGAGGTCATCGAGAAGATGCTTTTACGAATGGTCGCTGTGTAAGTATTATGCGAAGTGGTACTTTAGATTGTAGAGATAATTATAATGTGGCGACTAGAAGTAATTATATTGATGAATTATTTGAACCGAATCAGACAACGTTCTAAAGATTAAAAGAGGATAGTTGGTTAACGAATTTATCA
This sequence comes from uncultured Saprospiraceae bacterium, assembly GCA_964644655.1. Lineage (GTDB taxonomy): Bacteria > Bacteroidota > Bacteroidia > Chitinophagales > Saprospiraceae > JAFMDF01. Next base: position 2,292 of record CAZXYA010000367.1, read on the forward strand.
TTTATCATTCAAAAACTTTCCATTCTTTTCCATCTTGATAAATATAGATTGTATTAACTGGTGTTTTTTTTAAAGCTAATACATAATACTGTCCTTTAAAATGAGCGGTGTAGATGCTACGTTGATGTGTAGCACCTGCACCTATACCATTTCGCCAAAACCAATTGCCCCATTGATTAAAGGTTACTTTTAGTTGATCGGGTTTCTTGCTTGCCACACTTACGCCATCCGTTGGTCGAGCCATATTATATTGAGTAACTTCCCAAATTTTGCCCTTTACTTCTTTTTGTTGTATATAGGTCAAGGCATCCTGAAAGCCTGATTTTCGACCAATGATTCGGAATAAATAAGCACCTTGATAATTATCAGGGACATTTAAAATAACAACATTTTCGACATCTTCCCAACGATAATCTTCTAATAAACTATAAAAGACTGTGGTTGATTCCTTCCAAATTTGATTGGTTTTAACTAATAAAAAAATGGAAACAACTAAGTAACTCGACAATAAAAAATAGCGAAAATACTTGGGCAATTGAAAACAGCAAAACACAAATAGCATCAGCCCAAAAACAGCGGGTAAATAACCATAACGATCATTTTCTATCGCTTGCAACCAGTAGAAATATAGGTTTAAAACGGGTAGCAAGGTGAGGGTAAAAGTCGCAATTAACAATAAGGAAATAGTCGTTTTTTTTGTATTAATTTGTTTGTTTTTCACAAAAAATATAACACTGATTAGGACTAAACAAAGAATGATAAAACCATATTGATCGCAAAAATTAAAAACCGCTGTTTTATAAGGATGTGAATAAGATCGAACAAAAAACAGATACTTTAAGCTATACTTTAACAAGGTATTGCTCATCGTCGTCAAGGAAAATTTTAGATGCGTAGCTGCTCCATAATGTCCAATCCAACGCCCAAATAGCCATTTATTTAGTAAAAAATAACTACCTAATAATGCAAATTGAGGTAGACTAATATTTATAAAATAACGTAACAGTTCATACGGTCCTTTAGTAGGCTGGTCAACTTCCTCTGATTGGCTAAATCTTGTTGCTGCTAAGATGGATGAGTTTTGAGCTTTATTAAATTTTGAAAATTTAGCATATCGCCTATACTCCGTTGTCCAAAGCCAGCTAACATAAAAAATAATCGTTAAAAATGGCAGGATTAAGGATAGCTCAAAGGTAAAAAGAGACAGTATAAAAAATCCATGTGTTCCCCAAAAGTATTGTTGTTTTTTAGTTTCTAAATAGCGCACTAAGTAAAATAGACTTCCTAAAATAAATGCCGTAACCAATAAATAATTTAAGCAAGCTCGCCAGACTAAAACTTCCGTTTGATAAGGAGATAGTAAAAATAATAGCGCACCAACTAAACTAATTATGGTTGCCTCTTTTATTTTAAAATATTGGAATAAGCGACGGAAAAGACTAAAACTTAAAAAAGCATTAGTCGCATGTAGCGTACAAAAGACCAAATACCAAGCCCATCCATTTATGCCAAAAATGGTATATAGTAAGTAAAACCCTAAAATAGAAATTTGATTGAGGGCAGGAAATCCAAAACTGTAGATAATATTGCGAAAAGGCTGCCCTTGAATTCGTTCGATTCCACTAGTAACATCTGTGACAAAACCAGCTTTTATCGTCGGAAAGTAAAAGCCTAAGGTCAAACTGAGGAAAGCAAGAAAAATAAAAAGTGCCGAATGTTTTAAAAATAGTCGTGCTACCCCTAGCCCTTTTTGTCGAAAAAGCGCCAACAAAGTAATGGATTGATTATCTTGTGACATAATTAGGTAAACTATTTGAAGGGGTAAAAATAAGGAATCCTTTGCTTTGTGTTTCAGTTATCGGTTGTCAGTTATCAGTTATCAGTTATCAGTTATCAGTTATCAGTTTGACGAGCTAAGGGACAACTGATAACCGACAACCTTTCTTAATCACTCAAACTAAAATTTATGCTGCGTTCCAAAACGCTAATTTTTGTATTATTTACTTGGATAAGCTTCAGTACTTGCCAACCAAAGGCATCGCAATGGTTTCTAAAAATGGAAGATATTACGTTTGAAGAAGCACCGCAACGACCTCGAAATTATAATACCAAAAATGCTTGTAATGTTCCATTGTCCTATGCGCCAGATATAGATCATTTGGACCATTTCCCTATGCGCTATATTCGGGTGAATGTACATTATATGAATCATACGGATAGTACCAAAAATTTTAATGAAGCGGAAGCTATTCAATTTACCAAAAAATACCTAAAAGCAGCTGAACATGATTTAAAGAAACAAAAAAAATTGGCTATTCCCCCTAATAATACCTTACCTGCCTTACCAAAACAGTATCGGTATGTCTTAACGCCCTTGCCTGACGACCCCAACGATACTGGGGTATATTGCCATTATGATGATGATTTATTTTTCTTTGTCAATAAAGGAAAAAATCGGAATAATTCTAAACGAACAGTCATTGAAAAATATGCCATTCAAGCGGATTCGGTTTTAAATATTTTTATTATGCCACATCATCCAGATAGTGTAAAATCGAAAAGCTATGCTGTTTCTGGAACTGGGATAGCCCTTCGAAATAATTTAAAATTAGCGGGTATTTATGAATCGGGTAATCACAGTCCTTGGGCATATCGGGGATTACTAAACCATGAGATTGGGCATGTATTAGGTTTGAGTCATGCTTGGGGCTATGATGGTTGCGATGATACCCCTGTACATCCGAATTGCTGGAATTTTTCTAAGACTCCTCCTTGTGATACGATGGCATCTAATAATGTGATGGATTATAATGCTCACCAAAGCGCTTGGACACCTTGCCAGATTGGTAAAGTCCACCGTAATTTATCTAAACTAAGTAGTCGTCAGCGAAAATTATTAATCCGTACTTGGTGTGACTTGAACGAAGACAAAACGATTATTATTAAAGATACGGTTACTTGGAACGGCGCGAAAGATTTAGAAGGACATTTGACAATTGAAAATGGGGGCGTTTTACAAATTAATTGCCGAGTGGCTTTGCCAAAAGGAGCTAAAATAACGGTTCGCCCAAAAGGGAAATTGATTTTAGCCAACGCTTGGTTACATAATGATTGTGGGGCAGAATGGGCAGGTATTGAAATGCAGGCAGCAGGTAAACAAAAAGGCATCGTCGTCTTTAAGGGGAAACCAATCATTGATAATGCGGCTGTTTTTATTGACGGGATTGAGGAATTTGACCAAGAGAAATTACGACATCGCTGAGCTATTAGAAATGAAGACTTGATCGTCCTGAAAAGATACGGTTCTATTAAACAAATCTATTTTAAGCAAATCGTCCAACAAATAGCGGAGATAGTTTTTGGGTAGCTGATTTATATAAAAATTACGTTTAAAGCTTCTATAGAATGCGTGAAATAATTGTTCCAAAAGGAAGCATTCCGACAGATGCGGACATTCAATCTTTACTCAATAAATGGACTATCCCAAAAAGAGTCAAATGCTTTGATTTTTAATCCAAAAAGGAGTTCGAGAATCACATTTATATTTTATTACTAAAGGCAAGCTAAGAATTTATTATTTAGCAAGATTTATCTTTGTGTTTTATAGGTTGTACGGATATGGCGGATTAAGCTGATTTCAACTGATTTATTATTAACTAATCCAACAGTAAAAGGAAAATCAATCTAAATCTTTGACCAAGGAAAATCCGTTTAAACCCGCCTGATCCGCTATATCCGTACAACCTATTATAGCTAATTAAAAACTGATAACAATGACCAATCAAACACTTATCACTCACTTAATCAAAGATGTGGAAAACATCGTTTCAACTGTGAATAAAGAGTTCAAACACCTGACTATCAACCAACTGAATCATAAAGAAAATGTGAATAAGTGGAGCATTCTAGAATGTTTAGAGCATTTGAATCGCTATCATGCCTATTATAATCCTGCCATCAAGCAGGGATTGACTGCTGCAAAAGGAAATACAACAGATAAACGGTATAAAAATGGCTGGTTTGGTAAAATGTCTATTGACATGATGTCTCCTGATAACCTTAAAAAACAAAAAGCCATTGCTAAATTTAATCCAGTTGGCAGTCAATTATCGCAAAATACCCTAAGCCAATTCTTAGCCTACCAACAAGAGTTGTTAACCCTTTTGGCACTCGCCAAAAATAAAAATATCAACCAACGAAAAGTACCTGTTGAATTTTTTAAATTAATGAAAATGAAGATTGGAGATGCGCTAACATTTGTCATTACCCATGAGCAACGACATATACTACAAGCTCAGAATGTACTACAAAATTTAATTTAATTTAGCGAAAATTCGCTAAAACATAGCATTTCATCCAAATTTCATCCTTATTAGTCGATTCTCAATTGCTTTTGGCGGCAATAAGTCCAAACCTTGATGGCTCATTCTTTCACCGAATAAAGTGTTTTAGTGAATTATTTTTAACCTTTATTCATAAAAAAATGCATCATGAATCATTACATTTATGAGAATCAAAACTCCAAGTCTTTTTATAATATGTCTTGGATTGCCTTCGGTTTATCTTTTATAGGCATGCTGATTGGTTTGATTTATATGGAAGCGGATTTAGCCATGAAAGGCTTTTTAGGAATGTCTTATTTATTTAGTGTCACTTCTTGTTTTACCCTTTCCAAAGTAGTTCGGGATCGACACGAAGCAGAAAAGTTTATTAATAAAGTAGAAAGCGCTAAGACGGAGAAGTTTTTGAATGAGACTGGTGTGGTAGGCGTTTCTTAACACGGATGTAGGCTAACACGGATAGAGGCTATACGAGATAAAAAATATCCGTGTTATTCCCCCATCCGTGTTAAAAACTACTTATTCTTTGTCTTCCATCTCCGTTCTTCTTGCTCCAATCTATAGTTGAATTTAGGAGGAGCAGCTATTTTAAAATTCATCATTTCTCTACTAGTCGGATGTTCAAAAGTCAATTCAACTGCTGCCAAAAACAAACCTTTGCCTTTTAATAAGGGGCTATCTTGGTGGTATAATTTATCTCCTAAAATCGGATGTCCTAAATGAGCTAAGTGAATGCGTAATTGATGAGTTCGGCCGGTTAGCGGATATAGATTTACCAAGGACAAATGACCTGTTTTTAGAGAAAGCGCTGTTTGTTCCACTTCGTATTTAGTAATCGCTTCCTTCTCCTCAATTTTTTTATCAATCATTCCCTCTGTTGGTAGGACTTGCCCAATCACAACTGCTTGATACCTTTTTTGAATGGTTTTTGTCGCAAACTGTTGACTTAAATGAATAGTAGCGGAAGTAGTTTTGGCAATTAATAATAACCCACTTGTCGCATGATCTAAACGATGTACAGGGCGAGGTAGTTGGAAGGCATCAATGGCTTTAGACGGCGTTAAATTATGCAATAGTGCATTTTGAATGGTATGGAATTGATTGCCACTTACGATGATGCCAGCAGGTTTATGAATGACTGCTAATTGCTCATCTTCATAGATTACGGGCAAATCTAACTGATAAATTTTAGGTGGCTTTTGATCTAGGGCTATTAGTTCAATTTTTTGTCCCGCTGCTACCCAAGTACCTGTACTGGCTTTTTTTCCATTGATGTAAATTCGTCCTTTTTTTATGGCTTTGTTTAGGCCTTTTCTCGATGGTAATTGTGGGAATATACCAATTGCGTAGTTACTAAGCCGAACTTCTTTAATACCTTCTGGAACGATATGGGTTTGGAGTATGAGCATTAATTGATTTGAAAGGAAAGTTCAAAAGTAACCAAAAAATCAATCCTGCTTAACCAATTGCATACTTTCCACAACCACCCCCTTCTCCACAACCTGCAAAAAATAATTCCCTGCCAGCCAATTCCTTGTAGGAATGTGCAATTGGTTAAATCCTTCGACCACCTGCCAAGATTGAGCGTATATTTTTTGCCCTAATAAATTCACGATTTGTAATTGTATCTCACTAGTAGCAATTGCTTGATAATTCAATTTAAAATGATCTGTAAAAGGTTGTGGAATAATGGCTAATTCAGGCGCTGATGTTTCTGCTTCATTAGCCCTATTTCTAGCAATTGCCGGTGTTTCGCTAACAGGGTCAACTGGTACTAATTCCATCCTAGTCGAACCATCCACTTCTGAAAAGGCAATTTTTTGTTCCGTTCCGTCACAAATAACCGTCAATTCATTTTTAGCACTATTCCATTTAGTAGTGGGTAATATTTCGCCATCCATGAAGGGAAAGAGCAGGTATTTAAAATTTGCTGCTGTATCATTTGTTTCAATAATTAGCTTATTGACGGTGCTATTTCCGTTGACTTCCGAAGGAATCGTTACTAAAGTCGCAGGCGTATTATTGTCACAGGTAGTAGTTGCTATTCTCGCCACAAAATCACTACCTGCATTTACATGGAAACCAGCTTTTAACGTGATGGATTGTCCAGCTATGTATTGAACATCATCTGTAGTTGGAATAACAGCAGTAGATTCAATCGTGTTTCCTGCTCGATTTTCGCCACTAAACGTTTGGGTACCCGTGATTAAATCATCTATACATTGACCTGTATTATTTAAAACGCGGACTAGTAATTTGCGGTTGCCGTCGGCCTCTTCCAAAATTACATCGTTTCGGTAATTGTCAGCTTGTAAATTAATATCTGTACGACTAACCGTTAAATCTTGTGCCAGCTGCAAGGCTGATTTATAATTATGGAGGTCACTATCTTTTTGCACATCATCTGCAATAAGTACAAAAGGTTTGCATTCTTTAAAAATGGCTGCTGTTCGATAGACTTTTTGCATTGGGTTATAAGGTCGTTTGATGAGCCGCTCCAATTGCCCTGGATTATTCCAATGCCCAAAATCATAAAAAGGTAATTCATGGAAAAATTCATTGCCTTGTTGATAGCGGAAGTCATTCCAAGTTTCGGTGACTGCTTCCCAATTATCGGTGCCCAACCAAGAGTGATCACTATCAGGCGTTCTGCCTTGCCATTCCCATTCCCACGAATAAGCGTAAGTCGCATCGCCTGAAACTGTTGCCATTTTATCCGTTTCTTGAAAATGCATCAATCGACCGGGTTGACGTGCTTTTGCCCCATCTCTAGCCGTTATCTTTACGCCTAAATCATCGACCAAAATACAACTGTGAAATTTTGTTTCTTGAAAATGAGAACCATAGGTATAACGCAACCAAATTCTACCCAAACCACTCAGGGCAATATTATTTCGGTCGCCGTTGGTATGTCCACCCATATCTTGCCGAGCGTGAAAATGGAGCATTAAATCATCTTGCATAAAACCGCTTCTAAGAATAACCAATCCTCTTTCTGGACCTATGAAGCTTTTATTGTCTAAAGCTGCTGCATTTTGACTTTCCCAATCATCGGAGGTATTATAATCCATCGCAAAAATGCCTGCTAAA
>CAZXYA010000368.1:0-9691 GCA_964644655.1 uncultured Saprospiraceae bacterium
TCTATCTAAGTGAAAGCGAGTAATCCCTGCTCGACTGCCAAAATATATAAAGTCTTTTTCATCTCTAGCAGCCGAACCTTGCCTAAAATTTAAATCTCCTAGACCATCCTTTTTTTCAAAAACATTAAAATATTTTCTTTTGGTATCCAAAAAAAAGAGTCCTTCTGTGGTACTCGCCCATAAATTACCGTCCTTTACATCAATGATACTTTGTATCCAATATTTATGCCCTTCCGTTGTGTAATCTTCGAAAAGCCCCGTAGTTAAATTATAGCTACATAAGCCCGTAGTTGTGCCAATATATAACTCATCATCGATAAGTTTCAAGGCCGTTATTTGATTAGCAATAAGACTGTTAGGGTTATCTACTTGATGAAAAAAATGCTGAAATTTTAAGGTACCATCTTTTGTTTTAGTTGCTTTACTAAGCCCACTAAAGGTCGCTACCCAAAGATTTCCCTCCTTATCCTCCAAGATGGCATTGACGGCATTATCATTAACAGTAGCATTTGGTCTATTGGAGTCTCGTGCATAAGAAGTATAAGTGCCAGTTTGTTGATTAATGGCATACAAGCCAACCTTTGTACTTATCCAAATGGTTTGAGATTGGTCCACCATAACACTTTGAATATGAAAATCATTAATATTATTTTTTATCCAATTTGGCGCAGGGAATTTGACCGTCTCAAACGTATGAATATTAAATTTAGATACACCTAATTTTGACCCTACATATAACCATTCTTTGTCGGGGCTATAAATGCAAGATACATAATTTCCTATATAAATATCTGGATGTTGATTACTAAAAGAGCTTAATGCTTGCGTTTTAAAATCATATTCGAGTATTCCATTTTCACCTACCCCAACCCAAGCAGTTTGTGGATTTACTATAAAAAAATTTTGGGAGTTTGGTGTTTTATAAATTTGGTTAAAAATATTAAATACGTCGAATTGACTTGTAAACCAATTGTATTGGCTAATACCTGTAGTGGTCGAAAGCCAAAGTAAACCTTGATCATCTTCTAGAATAGAAGTAATATCATTCCCTGCTATAGACGCTGCATTTTTAGGTTCAAAATAATAGGAATGAAATTTTAAAACTGGTTTATCCTGACCTGAAAAGTCAGTAGCTAATAAGTAAGACTTATCTAATTTACTTAAGCCATGAACAGTTGTAATCCACAAATCTCCCTTCTTATCCTGTAGAATATCCTGCACGGCATTATTTGAAATACTTGTATTATCTTGTGCATCTTCCTGATAGTTATAAAATTTGGGCTGCCAATTTTGTTCCGAAAATTTATTGGAGGCGGAGGAGGGCAGATTCATCAAGAATAAGCCACCGCCATGCGTTCCCAACCAATAGCGCTTTTGTTTATCTTGATAAATTTTCCAGACATTACTTGCTGCTTTGTTGGTCGAAGGAATGATATTTCTAAATTTTCCTTTAGTAACCGTTTCTTCGGCTTCGGCTAATAATAAATGCAGGCCTCCTTCCCAAGTCCCTACCCAAATCCAACCTTTATCATCTTCTATAATATCTAATACGGCTTTGGTTTTAAGCTGATAAGGCTGCTTACTATCAGGTAAAAAATTAGTAAAAGTTTCGGTTTCATAATTATATAAATTCAATCCATATTCTGTACCTACCCACAAGCGATGTTGGCTATCTTCTAGGATGGTCAGGATTTCATCATTACTAATACTTGTAGGATTTTCTTTATCGTGCCTAAAGGTAGTCCAAGTACCCGACGACTGATGATACCGAGTCAGACCACCCAAACGAGTACCAATCCATAAATTATCTTTACTATCTATAAATAACGTTCGGATATAGCTGGATTCTAATCCATTTTCATTCGTTTTTTTATTGGCTTTAAAAACTTCTATTTGGTTAGGTCCATCATATCTACATAATCCATCATTGGTCGCTATCCAGATAAAACCAAGTTTATCTTTGATAATTTTATTAATTGTATTATTAGGTAAGCCTTCTGTTTTTTGAATAGTGTTAAATTGAATAGGTTTAGTAGTCTGTCCTATTAATTTATTGATTAATACATCCCCTAACGAAAGCAATAGAAAGCAAATAATTGTGGTACTGACTAATTTCATAGGCACAAATTAGGGCTAATTTAAATGTGTAATTTTACTAGAGGGTATTTAAAATATATACAAAATCCATGCCCTAAGCCTATGTAGCTATTCGGATAAAAATTTGGGGTTATGCGTTAAGGTCTATAACATCTGTTGCGTAGGATAGACTACTCTTAGCTAACCTCTTATACAAAAAAATAGAGCTTCCCTGTTGGAAAACCCTATTTTTTGTAATAATGAATGAGTTAATAAGTTTATTAATTTTGATGTGCCTATTTTACGAGTAGGATAATTTTTAAAAAGTTAGCTTTTAAAGGGGATTTCAAGATTTAATTATTCGCCTTCATCATCTTCTCTTCCTTCATTGTTTTATGGTCCTCCATTTTGTCCTTCATCATTTTGTCCCCTTTCGTTTTTGCAGCGCCCATCTTGTCTTCCTTCATCATTTTATGGTCCTCCATTTTATCCTTCATCATTTTGTCAGCTACCGTTAAAGTATAATGTGGCGTAGGATTAAGTGGACAACTGTAATTATATTCCCCTGTCTTTAATTCTACAATTCCTGTTTTAGCTGTTTCGCCTTTCTTTATTAACTTTGTTAATCCAGAATTGGCTACTTGTTTTTTAGCATCATCCGTAAGGTAAAAACCTAGTTTTTTGTCTACATTACTATTCGTAACTTCAAAGATATATTTCCCTGGAGCTAGTGCCAATGATTTTGTTTCGTACTCGCCAGGTGTTTGAGACAACTGAATAACCGTTACTTCCTCTTTCATCATTTTGTCATCATGCTTCATCATTTTATCTTGTGCAAAAGTGATGTTTACGGTCAATATGGCAATTGCTACTACTAAAAATTTCAAAATAGATTTCATGATTAATTGTTTTTTATTCTTATTACTTTTTGCTGTTATATAGTTTATAATAAGAGGGTGATTAATGATTAATTGTATTGTAAATATTCTTATTGGTTAGAAACTGTGTTTGAATATTAAATACACTACAAAGATAGGAGCAAACAAGGATGGAGGTCTCACAGAAAGATAACTATTGATATAAATTTAAATACAAAAGTATTGCAGGTTATCACAGAAGTATTGTGGTCGTTTTTAATCTGTTGGTTATTAGTTATTTAGGATTGTATTTTTTGATTTAAAATATTTTTTACTTTTATTAGAATAGTCTTGATGACGTCACTTAAATAATGAATGATGATGGGTTTAATATACTACATCAGGATTAGATTTGAATTTTTTATTGAGAATTGTTAAAATTGTAGGATTGTTAAATTGTTGACGAGCAGTAATTTAGAAAAGATTAGGGCGTCAGATTAAAAATTGACATTATTCAATTATTAATTTGTCTAGAATCCGTTGCTAACTTAATCCGTTGGTAAAAAGACTTAGCAAATCCGTTGGGAAAAGAAAATCCGTTGGGGAAAACTGCCCCAACGGATTTAATATCCCAACGAATTAGGAGTTAGCTATACTACTAAAAAATAGCCTATTCTAAACCAAATAAGTCAAATTCCATTGCCTTCACTTTCTCCTGATACGCCATCCAGTCTCCAGCAAAAAAAGCATCAATTTCGGCTAATGACTTAGTCACCGCTTTTTCTGCCTTATCAATCGCCACTTGTGCATTCGGTGTAGGTTTACCATAAGAACTGCTTAAATAACGCTGTGCCGTGCCCATAACTCGATTAAGGGTTGTCGGATTCCGTTGAATCCCTTTCAAGTTTTCTTTGTCCACATAGCTAATAATCAAATCATCTAACTGTTTCTTGGTAGACTTATTCAATTTAGCCATTGCTTTTTTAGTGGTGTCTTGTACGGTTTCTGTTAATTTTTCTATTAATTCGACCTTCTTTTTAGCCTTTTTTAATTTATTAAAAGCAGTAGTTGCTTTTTCCATCATACCTGCTAAGTTATCGTAAGCAAGGCCTAAATCTTTGACATCTTGCTCTGTAATATCCGTAACCCTTGGGTCTAATTTAACTTCGACTTCGGCTTGGTCAGTATGGTCGCCATATTGAGCAATAATGGTATATTTACCAGGCAAAACATTTAGGCCACTAGGCAAATCTTGGTCAGGTTTAGGATCTCTTCTACTTGGACGTTGCAATCCATCTGCTCGCATATTCCAACCAATTTGTACTAAGCCCTTTTTGTCTTTTTCTACTTTTCTAGTAAAGGTTCGAATGGTATCGCCTTTGGCATCTACGACAAAACATTTGATTTTATCCTGCTTCTTTTTATCTTTTTTAGGTACATCCTCTGCTTTGTCAGCCATCACTTCCTTTGCCGCTTTATTTTTCTTTTTACCTTTCTTTTTAGGGATTACTTTATCTACCATTTTCTTTTTATCGGCTTCTTTTGCATCTGGTTTTATCCAAAGATTTAAACCTGCATTTGTGCCTTTATTGTCACCAACAAATTCTGCTTGTCCAATAAATCGAATCCCTTGGTAAGACCGATAATTGGATAAATAACCATCAGTAGCAGATAACACATCAAAGTCTTTGGTCGTATATTTTGCTTTGGCATATTCTCGTAGCGGCGAAATATCATCCAACACCCAAAAAGCCCGACCGAAAGTACCCAGTACCAAATCGTCAAAAGTCGATTGGATTTTCATATCTCGAATTTGTACCGAAGGCAAGCCATTATTCCATTTATGCCATTTGCCGCCTTTATTAAAAGAAACATATAAACCAGCATCGGTACCTAAAAACAATAAATTCGGTTCTTTTTGGTCTTGCACGACAGAAGTTACAAAGCTACTCACATCGGTATCATCCACCAATCTTCGCCAAGTGACACCATAATCAGTTGTGTGGTATAAATAAGCCGACCAATCATTTTGACGATAATTATTAACCACGACAAACGCTTCACCTGCGTTCTTAGTCGAGACTTCAATTTGTGGAATCCAAGCCGTTTTTGGCAATTGTGGTATTCTGCTGATTAAATTGGTCCAATTTGCACCACCATCTTTGGTGATTTGCACATTGCCATCATCCGTTCCGACCCAAATGACTTTTTCATCAACTGGACTTGGGGCAATCACCAAAATACAAGTATTATTTTCGGCATTGGTCGCATCAATGGTCAATCCACCAGAAATATCTTGATGTTGTTTACTAGTATCATTGGTCGTTAAATCAGGGGAAATAATGTCCCAACTTTCGCCACAATCCGTACTGTAATGCACAAATTGACTCCCAAAATACAAGCCACAATTCGTATTTGGTTTCAAGGAAAAAGCAGCATTCCAGTTATATCGTAAAACCGTTGAATCTGGATTATTTGGTTTGATAAATCGACTCACCCCTGTTTCTCTATCCACTAAGCCCATATTTCCACCTTGCGACATGGCATACACATAACGATTATCATCAGGTTTTGGGGCAGCATCAAAACCATCTCCAAAAAAGACTTCTTGCCAATCTGCATTGATAATTCCTCCTCTTTTCAAAGAAAAAGCTGGCCCTGCCCAAGTTCCATTATCTTGCATGCCGCCATATATATTATATGGGAAATCATCATCGATATCTACATGATAAAATTGACCAACAGGCAAGTTGGTTACAAAGCGCCAAGTGTCCCCACCATCTTTAGAAATATTCATCCCCCCATCATTTCCATCAATCAAATACATTGGATTGGTTGGCGAAATCCAAAAAGCATGGTGGTCAGGGTGCACATTATTGCCATAATCTGCAATAATATCAAAAGTCTTTCCACCATCTCTACTGCGAGACACATAAGTATATAAACTATAGACTCGATTTTCATCTTTATGGTCTACAAAAATATCGTAATAATAAAATGGTCGATTGCCTATATTTCTGTGCGTGGAATGTTTTTTCCATGTTGCCCCACCATCCATAGATTTAAACAAAGCATTTTCTTTTGCCTCAATCAAAGCATACACGATTTTTGGATTAGAAGGTGCAAAAGACAAACCCATTCTACCCAAATCTCCTTTTGGCAAACCTTCTTTAGGGGTTAATTTTTTCCAATTTGCTCCACCGTCATAAGTAATATACATCCCAGAACCTGGACCACCACTATTAAAAAAAGCTGGTGTTCGACCAAATTCCCACATCGCTGCAATCAATTTATTTGGATTATTTGGATCAACTACTAAGTCTGCAATACCTACTCCTTCATTGACATATAAAACTTTGTCCCAGTTATCACCACCATCCGTAGTTTTGAATACGCCTCGACTTTTACTAGTTCCCCATTGTGCGCCTTGCGCCCCTACATAAACGGTACCGGGACGAGTTTCATCAATAATAATTCGGTGAATGACCCTGGTATCTTTTAATCCTTTAAAGGTCCAAGTTTTACCGCCATCAATGGATTTAAAAATGCCTGCGCCACTATTTTGGGAGTTTCGAGGGTTTCCCTCCCCTGTTCCTGCCCAAATTTCTGCAGGATTGGATTGGTTGATTTTAATGGCTCCGATAGATAGGGTGTGCTGTTTGTCAAAAATAGGGGTCCAAGAAATACCGCCATTTTCACTAAACCAGACACCACCAGAGGCAGTTCCTACAAAGATTCGATTTTCGTCTGATAAGTCTACATCAATGGCCGTGACTCGACCACTCATGCCTGCAGGGCCAATATTTCTGGCTTCCATACTTTTGAAATGCTCGGCGTTGAAGTCTTGAGCGGAGAGTAAAACCGTGAGGCAGAGAAATGCTAGGGTGATTAGTTTATTCATGTTAGTGCTTTTTTGATTGTCAGCTAATAGATTTGTCATTATCCATTGTCATTTTTTTTAGCAACGGATTAAGTTTAGCAACGGATTTGACGAACTATATCTTAAATACTGTTTTAATGTCAATTTTTTGTCTGACTGTCTATTATATTATTATTTGATGGGGCAAAGGTAGGAAAAGAAATGAAGATTTTGGAGGTGATAATTTGAGGATTTTCTGATTTTGGGTAGGATAAAGGCTAATAAATAAAAGCGACCTCCTTTCTTCTATAGATAACTTTCCCAACGGATGAATGAAGACCAACGGATTAGAATAACGATAATAGATTATGTTGAATATCCTTTTGGTTAAATAATTAATAACTGAAAAAATCAGTTGATAAATAAACGGTGCTATTTTTCAAATCATTATATAGGAATGATGGATTGAGAATGAAACGGAAAAAAGAAAGGATGAAATGGAAAATCTTTAATAGATGGACGATTAAATTTAAAATTGCGCTTATCTCTGTCTATTATTGTCCTACTGACTACTTTCCAAACCAGTTGGCATATTTTATGCTTTCCTCTAATAATAGTATAATCCAATTCCCTCGATACTTTACTATTTTTAAACTACACACCATAAAGCTGAACAATGGGAATCTGGCATAAAAGATATACTCCACTAGCCAATTATATAGGACTACTATTCCTATGTTTAATTCCTAATTTCTCTTTTACACAAACTTTCCAAGAAACAGTTGATAGCTTAAAACAACAATTGTCCTCCGTAAATAAAGCAGAAGCCTATGCAGACTTATTGAACGAGATTAGTTATACCAATCGACGTATATCAGGAGATTCCACTTTGAAATATGGTCGTTTAGCACAAAAAGCAGCGATAAAAATTGATTATATAAAAGGACAATCTATCGCCCATAAAAACATGGGGATTGGGCATTATAAAATAACTTCTCCCAAAGATAGTATGGTTTATCATTATGAGAAAGCCATTCAATTAGCAGAGCAAATTAATGATTATTATACTCAGGCTGCTTGCTATAATAATTTGGCTTTACTCTTTTCTTATAGAGAAAGACCCTATACCGTTATTCAATATTATTTAACAGGAATTGAAATTTTTGATACTCATATAAAGGAAGAGAAAAGTTTAAAGGCATTGATGTTGGCAAATTTGGCGCAATTTCATGGAGCTTTAGAAGAATATGATAAAGCACTATTATATATGGAAAGAGCCTATGATATTGCAAGAAGAAATAACTATGAATACATTTTGAGTATCTATGCGGATGACTACGGTAGGATTTTAATAAAAAAGAACCAATATGAGAAAGCCATTAATATCTTCGAAGAAGGATTAATATTCAATGAAAAATTAATGGATAAATCCTCTAAGGTATGGAACTGGAGTTATCAAGCAGATTTAGCTATTGCCCAAGGAAATTGTGAAAAAGCTAAAGCCTTGGCTATGCTGGCTTATGATTATGCTATTCAAGAAAAGATGCTTGAATCCGTAAATTATAATAAACTTACTTTAGCTAAAGTAGCGCTATGCAAAAAAGATTATTTAGAAGTAATTAAGCATGGCAAAGAAATAATAAAGAATGGAGAATCACCAAATGAAGATTTCGTTATAAAAACGTTGAATATCAAGCAAGAAGCTCGAAAATTAGTGGTGCAAGCCATGGAAACTCAAAATGAATTGGCAAATGCCTATGTTTATTTAAAAGCTTATCATGCAATTAATGACAGTATTTTACAAAAACAAAAATTGACGCAGGCTATTGAATTTGAAGCCAAATATCAATCGAAGGAGAAAGAAAAGGCAATCGTCTATTTACAAAGAGAACAAGATATTACCAATCGTTTTATCAATCGTTTATGGAGTTTTCTGGGGATTATTGTTTTGGCGGTTCTCTACATCTTATATCTATGGTATCAACGAAAAAAGGCGAGTCAATTAATCAAGACAAAGAATCAAGAATTAGAAAAATACATCGCCTCCAATTTACAATTAGAAAACTTTGCCTTTATTGCCTCTCATGACCTAAGGACGCCATTGTCCAATATGACTAATTTTGCCCAATTGCTTAAAAAAACAACTCGTGACCGATTAGATAATACAGAGATACGATATCTGGATTTTATTGATGATGGTGCAAAGAATATGACCTTGCTTTTAGATGATATTTTACAGTACTCTATTTTGTTGAAGAGTGAAATCAAAAAAGAAAAGATTTATGTTGAAGAGTTTGTACAGGAGGTATTAAAAAGTAAGGAAGATTTGATAAGCAAACATCAAGTAGAAATTGTTACTGAATTAGAAACACTCTTTGTATTAGGAGATAGATCTAAATTAAGCCAATTATTACAAAATCTATTGGCCAATGCCATTAAATACAGAAAACCTAGCGAAGCACCAAAAGTAATCATTTCTGCTTTTGCAAATAGGAGGAATGCTATTTTTAGTGTAGAAGATAATGGAATTGGTATTGAAGAAACTTACTTTAATAAAATATTTCTACTGTTTAAAAGATTACATAATAAAAAGGAGTATCAAGGAACCGGTATCGGTTTAGCTATTTGCAAAAAAGTTATTGATATGCACAACGGTAAAATTTGGGTAGAATCTGTTTTAGGAAAAGGGGCTACTTTTTCTTTCTCTTTACCGAAGTAGTACTTTGTAATAAAAGTTTTCTGAATTTTTGCCTCGCTCCGATAAATCGGAGCGAGGCAAGGGGATTTTAAGGGTGAAATTTTTTGGTTTTTCCGATGGAAAAACCAAAAAATTTCACCCTTAAAAATCCCTCAAAGTAGCAGCAAAGCTGCGCTCGGGGGACACGTCAAAAGTTTAAAA
>CAZXYA010000369.1:0-5782 GCA_964644655.1 uncultured Saprospiraceae bacterium
CTTTGGACATCGAGTCCAAAGAAATCAAAAAGGGTTTTTAAAGGGTGAGCAAAAAATAGATTTTCTTTGAAAATCTATTTTTTGCTCACCCTTTAAATCCCCTTTTTGATTTCTTTGGACTCGATGTCCAAAGAAATCAAGATTTATGACGTTTTTTATTTTTATAAGAAAACCTTACAATTAAACAATATTAACAATTAATTCAAGTTTCGTGTAAATCAAAATGAGAAAAAATAATTTGAGTCATTTTAGCTTATTTATTGCTTTTACTTTTTTTCATTGCATAAAAAAGTAACAAAAAATGCTAGTTAAAAACAACCGCTCCGCAGTTTTTAACGAGCAGCCGCCACCGAGACGTAGTCTACACAAGAATAAAAATGGATGCCGAAATTATATTCTGATTCAAGATATTTTAACCTCCTTAAAGGAATAAAATTTTGAATTAATTTATTTTTATTGAACTAGAATTACCCGAAACATGAAAATTAAGCCATCAAATAACTCCTCGAATAATCACCTTCCCTACATTTCTATTACTTTTACTCGCATTAAAAATAAAAAAATACACGATTCTTTTGATTTTGAACGTTGTAGAGGCTGTTAACAAAAGAACATACTATTCAATTTTGAAATAGTACACCCTCCATTGAAAACTAACTTTCTAAAACAGCGATTCAATTTTACTTTTGCGAACGGATTTACTCAAATATTTAATTTCAAACCCCTGTGGGCATGAATCATTCTTTTCTTAAAAAAATACTTTTAGGTAGTTTGTTTTTTTTGACAACTGCCAATGCGACCTTTCTTCAAGCACAAGAAGCACAACCAGATTTAGCGAATGCCTCCGTTATTTGTGGTAAAAGACCGATTACTATTCCTTTGTTTAATGGGCCTGGTAATGACGCTAACGAAGGAGATGGAACTTGTATTAGTGACCTAACGGAGACGAATACGACTTGGTTTACTTGGACTGGCGAAACAAACGGTAACTTGTCTTTTACGATTGAGCCACTTAATCCGAATGATAGAATTGCTTTTGTCCTCTTTAATCTACCTGATAGTGGTGGGGGGGAACCAGTAGCATTGAGATGTGGGGAAGCTTGTTTTGCTGGACCAACGGGTTTGGTTGAAGGAGATGGCGATGCAAGAATAGATTGCCAAGATAGTCCCACAGATGCATTTGCAAGAGCCTTAAGTATGCAAGAAGGAGAGGTGTATGGTTTAATGATTGAAAATACAACGTCTAATGAAGGTTTTACCATCACTTTTGAAGGTAGTGGAGAAATCGTAGGTCCAGTTGGTCAAATAATGCCATCCGCTATGGATGCCTGTCTTGGGCAAACCATTACTTTTGAAGAAGATATTACTTTTAGTAATGGAACAATTATTCGATATAATTGGACGATAGAAGATGGTGACCAAACGGTTGTAGCATCCCTTTTGGAAAAAACAATAAGAACCTTTGATTTTGCCACAACAGGGATTAAACGGATTGAATTGATAGTAATCACAAGTAATGGGTGTAGTGCTATCTTCGAAACTTTTATTACCATCAATGATTGCTGTGAATCTGATAATAGATTAGCCATTAATGAGAATCCAATGATTACTCAAATTGCTTGTCCCGACGACACCAATGGAGCCATTGATATTGAAGTGACTAGTGCTAGTAATTTTCCAGTTACGTATAATTGGTCCAATGGAGCAACGACAGAAGATATAAGCGATCTTGCTCCCGATACATACATGGTAACTATTTCTAATGCAGCAGGTTGCCGAGATTCGCTGACACATACTTTTGTTATTCCTAATGCTTTGACTGCGGTGGAAACAGTTAGCCCACCATCCTGTGGTGGATTGGCAGATGGAAGTATTACGATTAATGCCTCAGGCGGTAGAATGCCTTATACTTATGATTTTGGAGATGGCAACGGTTTTGTAGCAAATTCGATGTTGGATGGATTACCAATAGGAGACTACACCGTTATTGTCCAAGATGATAGTGGTTGTACGACTACCATCGAAGCAATTGAATTGGATGAACGAGCTTTAAATATAACAGTTAGTGATATTACAAATCCAACTTGTGGAGATGTGGAAGATGGTTCAGTTGAAATTACTGCGGACAATGCTGTAGGCGTTTTAACATTTGATTTTAATGATGGAAATGGACCATTAGATCCTACTTCTTTGACTAGATTAGATGGAGGAAATTTTATTATAGATGTTTTTGATAGTGAAGGTTGTACAGGTAATCCAGTAGAATTTACCTTGACCAAGCCAGAACAAATTAACGGAATTTTGGAAGCAAGAAGAAGTTCTTGTAATGGTGCGGACGATGGAACAGCGATTATTACCGCAACAGGAGGTGTGCCCGATTATACTTATTTATGGAGTACGGGGGCGACCACTAGAAGTATTAATAATTTAGCACCGGGTACTTATGCTGTAACGGTGACCGATGCCAATGGCTGTACTTTTGAAGCGACTTCTACACCAATTGAAGAACCACCTGTATTAACTGCTGCTATTGCTAGTGTGCAAGATGTCAGTTGTCCTAGTGAGTCAAATGGTGTTATAGAATTAATGGTGGAAGGAGGAACAATGCCTTATTCCTATAGTTTAGATGGACTCGATTTTGAATCAGGTACCACTATTTCCAATTTGGATATAGGGGATTATGATATAACGGTTAGAGATAATAATGGTTGTTTGGTGATGCTAAATGCGACGATTAGTAGCCCTGCGACTATTTCTTTTGATGTTAGTTCCACAATGGATATTTGCTATGGAGAATCCTTAACTTTCACTAATACTTCTACTTTTACCCAAGGGAATATTACGACCATTGCTTGGGATTTTGGAGGAGAGACAATGATGGGAGAGACGGTAATGGCTAGTTTTACGACTATAGGAAGACCCGTAGTTGAGTTAACAATTACAACGGACTTGGGCTGTACGGAAGTATTAACTAGAGAATTGGATATTTCCGTAGAACCATGTTGTGACCAAGATAATGGCGTGAGCTTTTTTTCACTATTTGAAGAGCCTTTGTGTAATGGTGCTGCGGATGGGAGTATTACCTTAAACACTTCTTCTGTTCCCCCTATTACCAGTATAGATTGGAATAATGGTGCGACAACAGAAATTATAGAGAACCTACCAGCAGGAGCGTATACCGTAGTGGTGACCAATGATGCAACTTGTGAAGGTACGACGACTATTACCTTAGAAGAACCCACCCTAATTACCCCTACTTTTGATTTGACCAACCCAACCTGTGGTGTGGCTATGAATGGAGCTATTAGTGTTACTGCGGAAGGAGGTACACTCGACCCAGGCAATGCGTATGAATTTGATTTTGGGAATGGTTTTTCTACAAACAATACCTTAGATAATTTAGTCTTTGGTAATTTCCCAGTTATGGTGCGAGACGACAATAATTGTGTGGTTACGGTTGATACTGATTTAGTCGTGCCTGACACTTCTCCTATTAATGCCACTTTAAATTTAATACCTGCTACTTGCGAAGCAGCACTTAATGGAGTTATTACGGTACAAGCGATAGGGAATAGTGTTGGTACTAATTTATTGTATGATTTTGGTAATGGATTTTCAACAGAGAATATGGCTGAGAATTTACGTTTTGGAGCGTATACCATTCGGATACAAGATGCGGATAATTGTGTCTTGACCATAGATACAAGTTTAGCAGTATCTGAGGTACCACCAATTAATGCGACCGTAGATGTATTTCCTGTTTCTTGTGCAGTTGCAGCCAATGGTAGCATTTCGGTAGATGCTCGGGGAATCAATAATAGTGATCTAGTCTATGATTTTGGAGATGGATTTGAACCAGAAAGTATAGCCGAAAATTTACCTGCTGGAAACTACACCATTCAAATACGAGATGCAGATAATTGTGTATTGAGTTTAGATACGAGTATTGTTGTATCAGATATACCACCTATCAATGCTAGTTTAGAATTAATTAGACCTTCTTGTGAGGAAGCGACCAATGGTAGAATTATCGTGAACGGAACTAGTACGAGTACTAATAATGAATTGGTGTATGATTTTGGCAATGGCTTTTCTACCCAAAATACCTCCAATAATTTACCAGTAGGTAATTATCCAATTATGATTCAAGATCGGGATAATTGTACTTTGAACTTAGATACGATGCTAACGGTTGATCCTAACTTTGTACCAGTTACTGCTACTTTTGCAAATATTACCCAACCTTCTTGTGGAGGCGGGACAGATGGTTCAATTACGGTTATACCAGGAGGCGAAGCAGGAAGTGACTTGACCAATTATACCTTTGATTTTGGCAATGGAGAATTGAATGTCAATACCTCTAGTAATTTAGCAGCAGGACCACAACTAGTCGTGATTCGCAATATCAATAATTGTAGCATTACCCTAGATACCGTTTTAAGTGAACCCATTTTGGAACCTACTTTTATTGTAACTCGACCAACCTGTTTTGGCTTATCTGACGGAAGTATTATCATAGATGTACCAACACCAGGAGAAGGCCCCTTTTTATATGATTTTGGAGATGGGAATGATTTTCAATCAGAGGAAGCATTGACTAACTTGCCCGAAGGGACTTATTCCGTACAGGTACAAGATGCCAATTTATGTTTGAGTGGTCAATTAGAGATATTGGTAGACCAACCAGATGAATTGGCATTGATGACGACGCCTACAGACATTAGTTGTTTTGGAGAAAACGATGGTCAAATCGTAGCTGAGGTTACAGGGGGCGTTGGGAATTATACTTATGATTGGAGCAATGGAGAGACGACTAATATTATCAGCAATTTAGTAGAAGGGGAATATTTTTTAGCCGTATTAGATGGGAATAATTGCCCTGTTAATAGTGATTTAATATTGATTACTGAACCAGCAGAATTAAGTGTGGCAGTTGGACAAGTGGATGATGTCCTTTGTTTTGGAGAAATGAATGGCGCAATTACGATTAATGCTACTGGGGGAAGTGCACCGTTTGAATATAGTTTAGATGGGATTATTTTTCAACCTACGGCTACTTTAGGTGGATTGGTAGCTGGCGATTACTCAGTTATTGTTAGAGATAGTCGAGCTTGTGAAGTGCCAACGGAAAATATAACGGTGGCAGAACCAGCAGAATTTATCATCACAGCAAATGTTAATGATCCAATTACGAGTCTGGGTTTTCCCATAAATTTATCCGCAGAAGCGAATACAGTAGGTGGGAATATTAATTATATTTGGACGATACCTGATTCTATTGTTTGTAATAATTGTGCAAATTTTACAACGGTCCCTCCTGGTTCCACCACTTATACCGTAACAGGAGTTAATTCGGATAATTGTCAAGCGACCGCTTCTGTGAGTGTACAAGTTTCTACTGATAGGCCTGTTTTTATTCCAAATATCTTTTCACCAAATGGTGATGGGATTAATGATGAATTTTTTATTCCATTTTCACCAGCGATGAGGGAAATTAAAGAATTGAGAATTTTTGATCGTTCTGGTAGCTTAGTATTTGAAGCGTTTAATATTAGAGAAGGAGAAGAGTTCTTAAAAGCCTGGGATGGAACATTTAATGGAACAAACCTTAGACAAGGTGTTTTTGTTATTTCGGCTCGAATTCTTTTTGTAGATGATCTAGAATTTAACTTTGGAACAGATATAACCTTGATTACTTCGGAATGATTATAGGGCTTTCTTATAAAGTTTCTAAACTAGACGTTCCCCACAATTTTTGCCGTATCGAACGGCAAAAATCCCC
>CAZXYA010000369.1:5792-9673 GCA_964644655.1 uncultured Saprospiraceae bacterium
CGCCGAGCCACCGAAGGTGGCGAGGCGAAATATCAACAAACTTTTGAATCACTGTAGTAGTGCTATGTAAATTAAATAAGTTTCCCCTTTATATTGAATAGAATTGTCTGTCCTAGCGGCTATTCTTAAAAAAATCCCAAACAGATGCTGATTCGTTTGGGATTTTTCTAACTTTATGGTTAACCTCAAAACAATTAGTGTACCATGAAGTATGGATTAGTATTTTTAGCAGTGTTTTTATCCTTAATGGCTTGTCAACCTGACGAAGCGATAACTAAGGAACAACCGAGTATATTTGATTGGCTGAGTACAGGAGATGATTTAATTACTTTAGAAATTAAAGGCGACTTAAGCCACCTCTTTGCCGATCGACAAGGCGAGGATCATTATTATCCAGCAGCATTAAAAATAATGCAAGGAGATAGTAGTACCCAACAATTTGATTTAAATATTTCTCGTAGAGGTGTTACCCGGAAAAAGATTTGTGATTTTCCTCCTATTAAATTAAAGTTTCCTAAAAAGAAATTAGCAGCCAAAGGCTTCTCTAATTTTAATAATTACAAATTGGTAACCCATTGTATAGAGGGAGAGGATGATTATGTCTTAAAGGAATACTTAACTTATAAACTTTTTAATCAATTAACGGATAAGAGCTTTCAAGTGAAGTTAGCCAAGATTCGATACATTGATGAAAGTGGTAAAGTTCCTGATGCGGAACATTATTGTTTTTTAATTGAGGGGAATAAAGAATTGGCGGATCGACTAAATGGAAAACTATTGAATCCTGAAAAATACAAAATTGCCAGAGTAGATAAAGAACAATACAAGGACATGGTTTTGTTTCAATATATGATAGGCAACACCGATTGGAATTTATCTAAGGGCCATAATATTAAATGGGTACAAACTGAAGAGAGTGAAGTCCCTTCTCCAATCCCTTATGATTTTGATTATAGCGGTTTGGTCAATGCACCTTATGCCATCCCTCATCCTCAAATTCCCATTAAGCATGTAAGGGAACGTTTTTTGCAATGGCGAGGTAAAAGCAAAAAAGAGTTGATTCCTATATGCAGAAAATTTAAAGCACAAAAAGCAGCAATGATTCAAGCCTGCGAAGGGCTTAGTTATTTAGAAGCGGAGACTAAAGCTGATATGATTGACTTTTTAGAAACCTTCTTTGAGGATGTTGACAAGGAGCTTTTTTTATAATAGCTACAGTACAATATGAACGATGAATTGTATGTAATGAATAGACTGATAGTTTAAAAATTGGGTCTTTGATAATTTTTGCAAAAGCTAAATGGTTGGTTGATTTTAGTCAACCTAAAGGTCTAAAATATAAAGATAATTACGGGTTGACTGAAGTCAACCAACCGAAAGAAATGCAAAAATTGTCAAAGAACCTAAAAATTGATATTTTTTAATCTCTTAATTTGTATAAAATCCGTTGCTGAAAAAATAATATAATAAAGCTAAAAAAACGGTGGCAGAATGACAGTTTCGGCGACCGTTTTTGTTTTTTGCAAACATTATATTAAATTTGTATTAATTAAATATTAAAAATAATATATTGTAATTGCGTCTATTTGACCAAAGATAGGCTACTGAAAAATAATTAGCCATGCAAACTATCACAAAAGCACTCCTGTTCATAAGTGTCCTAATTTTATTTGGTTGCGGTGAAGAGGAAGCCAATATGGCTACACCAACACCTACTCCCGAGGTGCCAACTGTTACTCCATCTACTCCTACCACGGGAAATGAGCAATTCCTCAATGAAAAATCAGATTATATTTTTGATCAAAAAAAATTACCAACCTTTGAATTGAATCTGCCAGCAAATCAACTGGCTAAAATAGATGCAGATCCATCAGCAGAAGAATATGTGGAAGGAAGTCTGACTTTTGAAGGTGAAACGATGAGTCCTGTTGGTATTCGTTATAAAGGTTCGATTGGTGCTTTCGTTGGCTGTTTGTCAGGAACGGATTGGGCGAACCCTTCAGGCAGAAAAACTTGTACCAAGTTATCTATGAAAGTAAAGATGAACTGGGAAGATTCAGAAGCTAGGTTTTATGGTTTAAAAAAATTACAATTCCATTCTCAAAACCATGATGATAGCCAAATGCGAGATAGACTAGGCTATTGGTTCTTTCGAAAAATGGATGTGCCAGCACCTAGATCTATTCATGCTCGATTACTCATTAATGGCGAATATATGGGTCTTTTTTCCTTAGTAGAGCAAATTGATGGACGTTTTACCCGACAGAATTTTGATGATGGGACAGGTAATTTATATAAAGAAATATGGCCTTTAAATAGCAATGGGAATCCATTTAGTGAGCAACAATATATTGAAAATTTGAAAACAAATGAAGATGAAAACCCTACCGCAGAAATGATTCGTAGCTTTGCTCAAGAAGTAGCCAATTCGAATGAAGCCAACCAAAAAAGTGTCGTAGAAAAATGGATGAATATGGAGGAAATGATGGCTTATGCTGCGGTAGATCGGACCATTCGAAATGATGACGGTGCTTTTCATTGGTATTGTAGTGGAAATGGATGCGCACCCCATAATTTTTATTGGTATGAAGATCCAACAAATCGACAATTGCACCTGATTCCTTGGGACTTGGACAATGCTTTTGAAAATATTATTAGCAATGCCAATCCTGTGACGCCCATAGGAGATGCTTGGGGAGTTATCAGTCGTAATTGTGAACCTTATACAGTAGGCTTTTTTGGTCCCCAACAACGTTCTGCCGCTTGCGATAAGTTAACAGGCATTTGGGCTAGTTATACAGAGGAATATGCCCAAAAGAAACAAGCATTTTTAGAAGGACCATTATCCGAAGAGCGAGTCAACGAAAAATTAGAGGAGTGGTCTGCCCAGATTCGAGCAGCTACCGAAGAAGCGAGTCAAGCTCATGGAGATGCCGTTTCTGTTGCTAAATGGGAAAGTGCTATGAGTCTTTTAAAATCGCAGTTGAGTTCCGCAAGGCGTCAATAGTACTACCTTTCCTGCTATCTGTTAATTACCTGAATTAAAACTGTTATAATGAAAATATCCCTCAAGTTGACAACTTGCCTGTTTGTCTTATTTTTTCTTGCCTGTAAAATAGATTCAGCTACAAGCCATTATTATTCACAATCAACTCCGCTAAATCATAAACCATCACGGAATCTTGCTTCTCCGCAGCCTTAACCCCATCTGACATCATCGTCAAACAGAAAGGACAATTTGCCGCAATAATGTCTGCGCCAGTCGCCAAAGCTTCTTCCGAGCGTTCGGTATTAATCCGCTTATCCCCAGGCTCATCTTCTTTCCACATTTGAGCGCCACCCGCCCCACAACAAAGCCCTGTCGTTTTACAACGCTTCATTTCGACTAAGTCGCCATCTAATGCTTCTAAAACTGCTCTTGGCGCTTCGTACACACCATTTACTCTACCCATGTAACAAGAATCGTGGTAGGTGATTTTTTTGCCTTTAAAAGCTCCTCCTTCCTTCATCTTTATGCGCCCATCATTAATCAACTGCTGTAATAATTGGGTGTGATGAATCACGTCATAATTACCTCCTAAAGCAGGGTACTCATTTTTCAAGGTATTAAAACAATGCGGACAGGCCGTCACTATTTTTTTGACATTATACATCTTCAACGTCTCAATATTCTGCAAAGCAGACATTTGGAAAATGAATTCATTGCCTGCCCGTCTAGCAGGGTCGCCTGTACAACTTTCTTCATTCCCCAAAATGGCGAAATCAATACCGACTTCATTCATTATTTTACTGAAGGCAACCGTTACTTTTTGCGCTCTAGCATCAAAACTTCCTGCACAGCCTACCCAGAATAAGATTTCTGGTTCTTTTCCTTCGGCTGA
>CAZXYA010000370.1:0-9652 GCA_964644655.1 uncultured Saprospiraceae bacterium
AGAACGCCGGATCTAAAACGAGCCATATTTTGATTATTTTTTGGTAACTATATATTAGAGTAGAGATTAGAGACCATTTTATTGAGAAAATAGAGAAAAAACTTGAAATCCACTAATTTCATAGATTTACCAATTTGGTAACTGGATATTTTAAGTCTTAAATCTCTTTTCTCTAATCTCTGCTCTTTATTCTGAAAAGCTACATTTTTATTAGAAAAATTAAAGGCACAAAGTTAGTGTAAAAATTACAATAACTACAAATCTAAGCCCACAAAGTTAAGTATATTTATGGTTCTCGAAAAGGGGAGAATGAAAAGTACTTTACCCTAAGAAAATTATTTCGTTGTTTTTGCCGCTACACGGCACACATAGGGAGCGTTTCGTAGGGTAGTATAAATGAAAAATATAAGTATTTTATAAAATTCCCCCAAAATTGATTTACTTAGGGGCGATTTTAATGAATAGACTTTAAACAAAACAAAATGACCGTATTAGATACCATTGATTGGGTAATTATTATCGCCTATTTTGCCTTGATTTTAGGGATTGCTTTCTGGGTGATTCGCCAGAAAAATGATACGTCAGAAGACTTTTTCTTAGCAGGTAGAAACCTTGGTTGGTTTGTGGTAGGGGCTTCGATTTTTGCTTCCAATATTGGCTCAGAGCATATTGTTGGTTTGGCGGGGTCCGGTGCAACAGACGGGGTTATTCAAGCACATTATGAACTACATGCTTGGTGTTTGCTGGTCTTAGGTTGGGTCTTAGCGCCTTTTTATATGCGCTCCAAGATTTATACCATGCCCGAATTTTTAGAGAAACGCTACTCCCCTACTGCCAGATGGGTTTTGTCAATGATTTCTTTAGTCGCTTATGTGTTGACCAAAGTGGCAGTAGGTATTTTTGCAGGCGGTATTGTATTTGGCGTATTATTGCCAGATATTAATTTTTTTGGTTTAAATAGTTTTTGGTTTGGGTCTATTTTAGTGATTGTCTTAACAGGAATTTATAGTACCCTCGGTGGGCTAAAAGCCGTAGCTTATACGGAAGCGATCCAAACTGTTATTCTAATTATCGGCTCTGTTTTAGTGACTTGGTATGGATTAGATGCCCTAGGTGGTTGGGGAGAATTGCGGGCTATAGCAGGCTCAGAAGCGTTTAATCTATGGCGACCGATTTTACCAGAAGGTTTAGAAAGTACTTGGGCGCCTATTAAAAATGAAACGACTCAAGCTTGGTATTTTAATACCAATTATCCTTGGATTACGATGCTGTTTTGCGCACCTATTATTGGTTTATGGTATTGGTGTACCGATCAATATATCGTTCAAAGAATGTTGGGAGCTAATGGTTTGACTGAGGCTAGACGGGGCACAATAGCTGCCGCATTTTTGAAATTATTACCTGTTTTTATTTTTATTATTCCCGGTATTATTTGTTTTGCCTTAGCAGAAAGTGGTAAAATGGAGACCATTCGAGAAGCGATTATGGATAGTGAAGGGAATTTAATTACTGCCAATGCCCAACAGGCTTTTCCATTATTAGTTGCCACCGTCTTACCAGCAGGTATTAGAGGGATAGTAGTGGCAGGGTTATTAGCCGCTTTAATGAGTTCTTTAGCAGGAGTTTTCAATGCTTCTTCCACTTTATTTACAATGGATTTTTATTCTAAATTCAGACCCAATACCTCTGAAAAAGATTTGGTAAGAATTGGTAGATTGGCTACTTTAGCAATGGTCGTTATTGGCTTACTTTGGATTCCCGTTATTCAAGGTAGTCGAGGCTTATACGAATATTTACAAAGTGTGCAAGGATATTTAGCCCCGCCTATTTTTGTGGTCTTTTTCTTTGGCATTTTTAATAAACGGATGAATACTCAAGGGGCTTTATGGGCCTTAGGTATCGGCTTTTTAATGGGCTTATTCCGTTTGGCAGTTGATACCCCCGTCGCTTTATCTGATTATCAATACGAAGAAGGATCCTTTTTATGGATCGTAAACAATATATTCTTCCAATATTATAGTTTACTAATTTTCTTGGTAAGCGCCATTGTGATGGTGGTCGTTAGTAATCGAACGCCAGCGCCCGATTATGCTAAGATTGCTGGTCTAGCCTATGGCACCATTTCGGCAGAAGAACAAGCAGTTGTGAAGGCTAGTTATACGAAAGGCGATGTTTATTGGTCGGTGTTGGTTTGTGTATTAATCGTAGCGGCCTATGTTTATTTTAGTGGATAAGATTGAGGGAGTACAGATAATTTCTATTGTTGCTAGTTACTAGTTGTTCTAGGCCAACCAGCAACTAGTAACCAGCAACCAGATAATCATTACTTATTTCCACAGTCAAAGGAATATTATAGCGCTCAATAATCTCCCATAACTTCTTATTATGATTAAAGGCTTCATTTTCGACATGGATGGTACGATGATTGACAATATGATGGTGCATCATCGAGCTTGGCAGCAAAAGCTTAAAGAGTATGGGATAGATTGGTCCTTGGAAGAAGTCCATGAAAAGGTACATGGCGTCAATGTCGAATTATTAGAGCGTTTATTTGGTGATCGTTTTACGCTTGCGGAAAGAATTCAAATTTCTAAAGAAAAGGAAATCGCTTATCGAACAATTTATCAACCAGAAATAAAATTGATTGATGGGTTTCAAGACTTTTTAGATGCTGCTAAATTAGCCAATATTCCAATGGCAATTGCTACTGCTGCGCCGCCAGATAATGCTTACTTTGTATTAGAAAACTTACCGATTAGCCATTATTTCAAAGCACTTTTTCATTCTGATGATGTTACGAAAGGCAAACCAGACCCAGAAGTTTTTGAATTAGCAGCAGATGCTCTGGGATTGCCCTTACAAGATTGTTTGATTTTTGAGGATAGTTTAACAGGCGCAGAAGCAGCACATCGTGCGGGTTCTTCGGCAGTTATTTTAACGACTACTCATCAAGCAACAGAGTTTAAACAATATAACCATATCATACAATTTGCTAAGAATTACCTAAGCATGGACTTAAACAAGCTATTAGTCGGCACGAAAATCATTCCTTAATAAAGGCTTTCAAAAACTTCATTTGGGAATCTAAAAGCCAAAAACGCTTTAATTTGAGCAATAACCCATTTTGGTCTGTAATAATCAAGCGTCTTAAATTTAGCCATTCTATTTTTAACCGTCTCAAGAGAAAGATTTGGATCATGCCTAGATTTAGCTAAAAATTTCACGGTATTATTAGTATTAAGTAATGCCCGCTTCTCCGCTGTTGTAAAGCCTTTAAAACGATTAATCGAAACATGAAAGTTTTCTAGGTATTTAAAGATTTTCATATCTCCTGCCAGCACAAAGTGCTCGTAATGGATGCGTAAGAGCAAACGCATTTTTCTTTTATTATAAGGTATACTCCGAGTCTTAGTGGCTTCAAAAAAGTGAATACTTTTTTTATAATCTAAGGCATTTTTACTAACATTGGCTTGTAGATAATAAACTATAGCTTTAGTGGCATTTAGATTCATTTCCTTAGAGACAGGTGGTAAAAATTCTCTGTATTCATCAATAAAAGTAAATGCCCACTTAAATTTTGACACACTAGCAGCACAAGCAGCAATATTCATAAAAGTACTGCTTAGAAAAATACCATTTTCAAGATATAAATTATGCTTAACCCCTAATTGAAGGACTTCAAACCTCCATTCTTTATAACTTTCAATTGATCCATTATCAATCAAGAATGCATTATTATAAGTCACTATTGTATTGCTATAGTTATATAAAACAATGGCTATTTCCCTCGCTTCTTCCTTCGCTAAAGTATCAATAATAGACTGAAATAATTGAAAGATTACCTTAAAATCATCCGTTTTTTGCAATTGATCATTCATTAAGTCATAAAGCTTAGCATACAAAATCAATTCAATAGGTAAATCTTCTGCATTTGCTTGAATATAAGCCTGAATATTTGGCAATAAATCAATTGGAGAAATATCTAAATTTCTTTTTACTAAATTGGTTTGTTCTATGCCTATTTTTAGCTTGGTTAGGGCATAAAAATAGTCAAGATTTTTGTTCAAACCCTCAAAGGAATTAGTTTTTACATTAAAAAAACTTTTAATATCTTCTTGGTATAATTTCCAATGTAACAAGAAATGATTCAGGTAATACCAGGTACTAACTACCGTTTCTTCTTGATGAATTTTCTTAGTAAGCCCCAGTATCAAGCTTGTAGCTACCCCTCGATTAGTATAAGCATCCATCAATAATAACTTTTTTTTACTTTGATCTTTTTCCAATTCTTTCAATACTAAAAATTGGTCAATACATTTTTTTAATTGACTCCTCAAAGTTCTAAAATTGGCTTCATTCTTTTGATAAGATTTTTCTTTTGAGAAAACCCTATAAAACACTTTCTCGGCTGCTAGTTTAGTACTGTTAAATTCGGGATGATATTGACATAGAATAGCAAATAATTTTTCACAATTGCGATTGCGATTAAAGTAATGGCTCCTTAAAAATTTTTTAAGTTCAATTATTTCGTTTGTGCTTAAACATTTAAGTATTTTTATAAGGGAAGTGTTTTGCATTTCGTAAAATACAAAATAATTAAAAAACTTAAAAATAATTATGCAAACAAAATACGATTACTAACTGATAATCAAACTATTACAAAATTAAATGTTCTGAAAATTTATAAAATAATTATGCATTTAAGTTTTTTTGCACTTACTAAAGCCTACTAATCAGTCGTATCTTTAATTTAAGAAAAAATGAGTTGCCCATTTTCCTAAATTTAAAAACGGTAGTGTATAGAACCTATTTTTGAATGTATAAAATAGCAAATAGACCCCATCAACTACCAAACCAATTAATTCTTTATAAAAAATAATTAACCGCTTGTCAACAAAATATAACCTTTTAAAACAAAACAATTATGACCTCATTAAATCAAAAAACATTTTCAGCTTCATCAAATACTGAAAAAGGAGTCGGCCAAAAAGTAGTAGCCTTACCCATGAAAACAGGATATAAATTGGTCCAACAAGATCAAATTCTCTATTGTAAAGCAGCAGGCAATTACACAGAAATATTTTTCACCAATGGTAGTAGCTTATTAATTTCTAGAAAATTGAAGGAAACAGCAAATAGTTTAGCTAATGATTGGTTTTTACGCATTCATCAATCTTATTTAGTAAATATGCGATTTGCCACCCAATATTTCCGAAAATCTGGTGGTCAATTATTGATGTCTGATGGTCAACAATTTCCTATTTCCAAAAACCATAAAGCTCAAGTACTCAGTTTTTTTAAGTTTGTATAGGCAACCAATTTATCCCAGAAGCATCAACGACATTACCCAATTTCAAAACAGTAAAAATACATGTCACCTCAGACCACTCACCCTATTAGGTCTGTCCTTTTCTTTTATATATAAAGAAAAGGCTCAATAAACTAAATGGTATATTTCTCTACAGAAAGCTTTTCCTTAAATGGAAAGGCTTTTTTTGTAAAAAAACTGATATATTTGATAATTTATCAAATGATAAGAAAAATGTTTTCTAGCTTTACAAAATCCACTTGGTTTCAACCTTTCAATGATTTATAGGTCTTTTAACAAAATCAAGTAATCTCCCAATTAACCTATGAGCAGCATCCGTTAAAAAGGCAACGTTTTGTCAAGGAAGAAATAATGTACCAAAAATGAAATATTCACTACTATTACTCCTACTGCTAGGCATTTTTACCACTTTATTGACTGCCCAAACGGATGCACATTATTGGACCAATCAATATGGTGCAAAAGGCTTATTATTGAATGGTGCAGTTATCGCCTCTACAGAGGATGAAACTGCCATTTTTTATAACCCCGGTGCTATGGGAACCGGAGAAGAATTTGGCTTATCTTTATCTTTTTTAACCCCAACTTATTCCGTTTTAGAAACTAGAAATTTTTTAGGCAATGGCACTAAAATAAGAGATCGAGATTTTGGATTCACTTCTGGATTTGCTGCAGTTGGGTTTCGCTTATTTAATAATGACCGATTTAGAGGCGGTGCAACTACTTTTACCAGATTTAAATCCAATTTGAGTTTTAGAGGACGAGAAATTGGTCGGGTACCTGATGAAGAAGCCTTAATTTTTATAGGCAATTTAGATTTCCAAAGACGCTTATCTGAGCGTTGGTTAGGTTTTGGGGTATCGTACAAACTGGGCGCTAATATTTCTGTTGGTCTGTCTCAGTTTATTGTTTTCCACTCTGAAAGTACCGATATAGAAGTCAGAAAAGAAATTGTAAATCAAGCTTTACCAGAAATGCTCCTTTCTGGTTGGCGCTCTCAGTTAAAGTATAATTTTACCGCAAGTGGTGGCATGGTTAGCAAATTGGGTTTGTCTTGGCAACCTCCTAAATTTAAATTGGGGCTTACTATCACTACACCGACCTATAACCATATCATCAGAAGTGGAGGTTTTGAATTTGATGACTTACGCCAACCTAATCCAGATTCAACTTTAGTTAATTCTAATTTAAGTGGAGTTGATTTAAAAGATTATAAAACACCTTGGTCAATAGGGTTTGGCTTAGATTTTAAAATCAATCCTTTTACGAGAATTTCTTTTTCAACTGAATATTTCCATGAAATAAAAAAATATACCGTCCTACAAGATACCGACGACCCTTTTGATGGCTTCTCTACAGGCGACTTCACACAAGAGGTAAGTATCCAAACTGGTAATAAAAAGGTAGTCAATATAGCATTAGGGGTTCAACGAATTCTAGATAATGAGTCTACCTTAATCTTAGGTTTTAGAACCGATTTTAATCAAAGAGAAAAAGTAGAAGGCTTTGGTGATTTTGCTTTTTTAGCAGCCACCCCAAGTATCTATCATTTTTCCGCAGGTGGTCTTTTTACAGTATGGGATAACCAAATGTCTATTGGACTAGATTATGGTTTTGGTCAACGACGAGGCGAACAACAATTGGTTGATTTTTCAAATATTACTCCAGAAGATTTATTTTCCTTATCTCCTGCTGATAATGGGAGTTCTTTATATCAATCTGTTGTTTTGGTCTTGACTTATGATTTTATTTTTAAACGGAAGAAAAAGAAGAAGGGGTAAAGAAAATGCTGAAACGAAATACAGCGTTTCAAAAAAATTGAAACGCTGTACCATGTCTATCGGTTTTTAAACAACCTCTAATCTTCTAACTGTCCACAAACTTAAATTCATGATTAATAGACCAAAAATCATTAACCCCCATTGACTCATCGTCGGTATTGGTGCAGTAGCAATTGTAGCAGGCCCCGATGTTATAAAAGGACCATAAATGGCATCTATAGAAATATTAGCTAGCCCAATGGATTCTATTCTCAATTCAATGGCGCCTACATTGGTAAAATCAGCACCGCTACCCGCAGTTGAACTAAAGCTAGCAAATGGAAAAGTTTCTGTAGTGGTTGGTGGATAGTTGTCGGCATCCAATGTGACTACCCTTTGGGATATGTTTCCAGCATCCGTATAGACAGTAATGGTCAAGATTAATTCTGTATTAGGTACATCAATTGATTGGACTTCCAAATCAAAAGCATTACCAGTTGCCAGTAAATTGACGCCACCTAGACCAGTTGGGTTGATTACATCAGGATCTCCATCATTTCCATCATAGATTAATCTAGTAAAACTTAGTCCCCCTACAGGATTATTAACGTTCAATGAATTAAGCCCGATAACTATCTCTCCTGTTTGAGTAGTTGAATTGGTTTTGGCATAGATAGCATCTAGTACCTACCCAAAGAAAATCTTTCCAAAATAGCAAATTAGCCACCACTTTATTTCCCTTTGCCAACTGAATAGTGTCTTTAGCAAAAGTATGAGCATCAATTTTTGTCAATTTATTATTTTCTTTTACCCACAAACTATTATCCTCAGGTCGATAATGAAAAAGAATCCCCTTTATATTTTGTAAATTGGGTATGCCCCTAAACGCTTTCGTTTTTTTGTTAAAAACGTATATTCTTCCCAAGAATTTAGCATATATTTTTCCATGTCCATCGCTTGCCGACCCCTGAATAACGCCTCTTTTCTTTATCTCATCTGGTACCTGATAAAATTGATATTTTTGGGTAGAAGGGTTATATTCACCTATACCAAAAGGGTGACCATGTAGGAACCAGACAACTTCATCTATATCAGCAATAACGTCCCTTCCACGAGCACCAGGAAATTTCTCAAAAAAATCAGCCTCCTCATGAACCAAAGGAACTTGATGAATACTTTTAGTAATTGAGTTGAATTGACCAAATTGATTAATGGGCGGTTTAATATGAAAAAAATAAACATCTCCATTAGGGGTCATAGCTAATTCTAAGGGATTCGCTCCATTAACTGGGACTTCATGCAACTCAAATGGATTATTTCCATAATTTTCAAATAATTTTTTAGGCTTAAAAATTTTTACTAACCCAGCACTTCTTGCCAACCACATAATGCCTTCCGTATCTTCATAAGCATTAAAGACCTGATTCCCTAATTTTCCGAAATAGGTGAGTTCCTTGGTAGCCATTTCATATTTATACAAATCAAGGTTTGTGTGCAACCATATATTTTTTTTATTATCAATGATGTAAGCCTGCCAAGCTGTAGTTGGGATGCTACTTGGCAATTGGACAAAATCGAATAAAGTAGTGGGGTGAGGTGCTAAATTAGGAAACCAAAACCTACCTGTTTCGTCAATGGGCCATTCAGGGTGGCCTGGTTTTAATGGTTTGTTTTGTACAAAAGGATTCAATTCAAATGGCTTAAAATGTTCCCAAGTATCTGTTTGCAGGTTTAGGCGATGATACTGATGACTTATGGACCATATCCAAATAAAAGAATCTTGTTGAATGGTTACTGCACGAGTCAAATCACTATAAGCAAAGGGCTGATCTACCTTAGGATTCGCATGCTTTTGTTCAAAAAAACCATGACTCCATCCTGCACCTCTTGGCAATGCTTTAAGAAAAACATTTATAGCTGTATGTTTGTGAAAATCAGGTAATAAACTCCATCCTTTTTTTTCAATTTTAAGGCTATCTTTTCCCATTTCAAAAAAACGGAAACGATTGTTAGTCGCCTGATAAATAGAGACATCTTTTGGAGTAGTTACTAGTAATTGTCCAATGGCATCTTCCGACAAAGACCAACAACGATTATCTGGCAAGCTAGTCGTATCAGCGGCATCCTGTCGAAAAACTTTAAACTCCTGTCCATCATAGCGATTTAAGCCATCTAAAGTAGCTATCCATAGAAAACCGTCTTTGTCTTGGTGCACATCAAAAGCCCAACGGTGAGATAGACCATCGTTGGGACCTAGGTATTCTACTTTAAGTGGCGCTTGGGCAAAAATCCAAGAGAGTGAGAATAAGGTAAGGAAAAGAAAAAATAGTTGCTTTTTCATCTCTTTTCTAGTTGGGGTTTAAAAAAGATTGGGTAGTTAAAGTAGAGATGAATTTGTGGGTGAAATTAATCTTTTTAGGGGGAATCCTCTTGGACATTTCATTCGTTCAGAAGAAAAATAGGATATGTTTATCCAGGTACCAGAAGTAGTTGACACTTTCCAGCCCTGAAAGGGTAGGGTTTTCAAAACTACGTAAATGAGTTGCGTCACATTTTAAAGCTC